>NZ_JBLYZI010000043.1:0-41888 GCF_057680865.1 Endozoicomonas sp. Z74 | reverse complement strand
GTGGTTAAACCCTGCCACTTTCAAGTAAGTTTTTGGTGGATTATCCACCAAAAATTGCAGGGGCTAGGCTGCTTTTGCGATCCCAAAAGATGAATTTATCAAATAGCTGGGGTTGTTCGCACCTTCCCTAACCACAATAAATACCCGGTTTTTTTTTCAGAAACCGGGTATTGTTCAGTTCAGGACAGTGACGACTACCGCTCTTTTGTATTATGCCTGACCTCCAGGACCACACCGTTTTTTGCCAGCTTATCAATTAAAGCGCTGGCCTTTTTCCGGTTCGAGTCGTCTAAATTAGCATCCCACTCATCCAGTAAAACCAGGGCGTTATTCATTTCGCTGACCATTGTCAGTGCGGCTATTACCTGCTCCCCGGTAGACCCCTGCAAAGGGGCTCCCCAAAATAAATCACCCGGCTTGTGGGGCAGGTAAAATGAATCCGGAAACTCCCTTTTCAGCCAGAGAAGCAGGGAGGACTTTCCGGCACCGTTATCGCCATGAATCGTAAAGCGGCCCTCTGCTTTTTGGGCATAGAATAAAATATTCTCAAACTTGATCAGTGGTTTATTGTTCACCGCTATCTTGCTGACACAGACCCTGTCAATCAGGTTTTTATTTTTCAGCGCTTCAGTGCTTGATTGCAAAAGTTTAATTTTGGCCTTAAACCCGGCATATTGGTTGCAGGCAACAATAAGGCTCTGGAAAGACTGGATAATCTGTATCTGCCTGGGCATCGTGATTAAAATAGCCCCCTTAACGGCCATAGCCGTATCACCCGACAAATAATACAGAATCAGGCCAATGACCGGTGCAAGGGAGACGGTCATCATAATAAAGCTGCTGACATTCTGATAGAGTTCAGACTTTGAGATAGACCGCTTCCATTCTGACAGATTTTCACCATGCTTTTTTTGCCATAACCGGGCCATATTCTGATTGTTGATACTCAGTGTCAGCCATGCATAGTTGAGGTGAGATTTAAGTTCAGCCAGACTCTGGAATTTTTTATGATACAGATGCTCCAGCTTTGATTTAAACCGGTTCAGCAAAAACAGGGTAGTAAGAAAACAGAGAACATAGGCAAAGAGAAACTCCATTTTGATGGTAAAAGTGATAACCAGGATGCTGAACAGGGCATTGGTAATCAATGAGGCCGTGTCATAAAGGTAGTCATATATCTCACTGATCATTTTTTCGCCCTCACTGGTAAACCAGATTTCTTTCTTTTTCTTCAGGGCAGAGTCAAAAGACAAGTCCGTTTTTTGCGAGATCAAGGTTTTATAATCAGAGAGATAGAGTTGCAGGCTATGATGCTTTCCCAGTTCCAGACAGTGCCTGGCTACAAATGCCGGTATAAAGACCAGTACCAGGGACAGAATAAAAAGCTGTATTGTCTCCAGATTGATGATATTACTTTCGGAAAACTCCTTGCCGATTTCCGCCAGGAGATAGACCGATACAGCAACAATAAGCTGCTGACAAAAAATGAAAAACATCATGGAGAAAAGTAATTTATTCCACAGGTATTTCATCTTCAGTCCTGTTGCAGTGAGCTTAAGATATCATCAGCAAGGGATTTATTATTACTCTGAATACTGTACATAGCCCATGGCAATCAGGTCAATTTATAACACCCACCTCCCGACTCCCTGTGGATCTATGAAAGAAACTGAGTAAACAGGAGGTCATGTGCATTCTGCTTGAACGCTGCCGGTCAAATTGATGAAACCGCTGCAGCACAACCAGGGGCGTCTGGACCTGACCCGGTTACAACCATTGGACCAGCAGGCAAACAAACCAACCACCCTCCAGGATCGCTTGCATTTCTGCCATTCGATTCTAAATTTACTCACTGAACTGCTGTAAATCAGAGCCTGGGTTATCCCTTTAGACTGGCTCCTCCGGCTACTGCGACTTCCTTATAACCCTCTTCGCGCTGGCCATTCCCGTTAAGAATTCAGTGGGTTTACAAGTCGCCACCTGTCCTCCACCAAGAGGAAAGATTCAATGAACAAGCCCGTCGGCAAGTCCCTGTTAACAGCGGCCCTATTCATGGGGATCAGTCTTGTCACCGCTTCAGTTTCAGGCGCTGCACCGCCACCAGTGAAAGGCTCTATTCTTGATCAGCCGGACAAACTCAGGATAACGATCCCCCTTGAGCAGCTGATCAGCGCCACCCGGAAAAAGTACGGCGATCTTGTCGTGCATTCCGCCCGCCTGCAGGAAGAGGATCGCCACAAGGTGTTTATCATCAACTTTGTGGACAGTAAAAATCAGAACCACCGGGTGGTTTATGATGCGTTCACCGGCAAGGAGATGGACAACGCCTCATTGAAAACCCCAATGCCCCTGGAAAAAACCCTGGCCAAAGTCCGAAGTAAACACCCGGAGGCCACACTGATCCGTTCCTGGCTGGATCGCAGGGAGGGTGATCTGGTGAGAATGCTGGAACTGGCTGATAAAAAACTGAAACTCAAGCGGTTGCAACTGACTATTGATGCCTACACGGGCCGCATCCTCAAGGAAGAAACCTACGACCTGAAACCCTCCGGAAAACAAATCTCCCTGGAGCAGGTGCTCAATAACGCCCGGGAAAAATACAAAGGCATGGTTGTTTTACGGACACGCAGCAGCATGAAGCACAACACTCGGATAAGAGAGATCATTTTTCTTGATGATAACCGGGTGCGACATAAAATGACTGTAAACGCCGTCACTGGAGAGGTGATAGAGGATAAAATTACCCCGCTGGGCTTCATGTAATGAGAGAGGCTACCCGCCTCATCACTGAGGCGGGAAAAGTAAAACCCGACCACCTCAAAGTCGAACTTGTGTTTACAAGCCAGGAAACCTGATTGTAACGAGGTCATAAGCTTAAAAGTTCTTATTTGAAAAAGTACGAGATTTACTGAAAAAGTCCTGGGACTGATAGCGGCTAAAACAAGCCACCCCCTCCCATGACGGCCTTTGTCAATTCGTTGTTGTAACAACCCCCTTACAAAGCAGCCACCAAAAACATATTTGTCAAGAAACACAGATCAATAAAGCCACCGATTAATCGGTGCAAAACGTATTTTTACGTAATGCCTTCGCTATCACCTGACGATACGCTATACACAACTTAATCACTCCGTCCAGAGCAAACTTTATGTTTGACGGTGCATCATTGCCTCCCTGCACAGCCAACAGACTCGCTTTTACGGACCATGACACGGGACCCTGGGACAAAACGTATCCCATGCTGGACACAGGCGTCCGTCCCGTGGATGATGTCCCAGCTCTTGAGAGATGGCATTTTAAGCCCGGAACTATCCGGAGAGTGATTGCCGGGGTCTTTTCAGGCCTTCCACGCATCCCAGGGCATTATTGAACAAACAGGTGCAACAACAATAAATTGGCCAGGCTCAGGAATACTGTTATGACCCAGACATTGCGGAACCGTCACTTTCTCAAGCTGCTGGACTTTTCTCCCCTGGAGATCAGCCATTTACTGGAGCAGGCAGCCGCCCTGAAAGCAGCCAAACGGGCTCGTCAAGAGCAGCAATTCCTTAAAGGTCTGAACATCGCCCTGATTTTTGAAAAAGCCTCCACCCGAACCCGGTGCGCCTTTGAAGTAGCCTGCTTTGACCAGGGCGCCCAGGTCACCTATATCGGTGGCGGATCCCAAATGGGTTCCAAAGAAACCGTTAAAGACACCGCCCGGGTCCTGGGCAGAATGTACGACGGTATTGAATTCCGTGGGCACCTTCACCAGCACGTCGAGCAACTGGCGGAATTTTCCGGCGTTCCCGTCTGGAACGGCCTGACCAACGACTGGCACCCTACCCAGGTTCTGGCAGACTTCCTGACCATGCAGGAACACAGTGGTAGCCGCCCTCTGAACGAAATGAAACTTTGCTATCTTGGTGACGGCAGAAACAATGTCGCCAATTCCCTGATGGTTGGCTCTGCCAAAATGGGTATCGATTTCCGGGTAGCCGCTCCTGAAGCCTTCTTTCCGGATGCAGAACTGGTCCAACAATGTCGCGAAATAGCCTCAGAGACCGGTGCCAGAATCACCCTCACTGAGTCCGTTGATGAAGCCGTTGCCGGATGCGATTTCCTCTATACCGACGTCTGGGTCTCCATGGGCGAACCCATGGAAGCCTGGAATGAAAGGGTAAGGCTTATGACCCCCTACCAGGTCAACCCGTCCGTGATGAAGAAAACCGGCAACCCGAATACTCGTTTTCTCCACTGCCTTCCCGCCTTTCACAATGATGACACTGCCATCGGCAAAGAAGTGGCCGAAAAGTTTGGTATGGATGGCCTTGAGGTCACCGAAGAGGTGTTTGAATCAGAAGCCTCTATTGTCTTTGACCAGGCCGAAAACCGTATGCACACCATTAAGGCGGTCATGGTAGAAACCCTGGGCAAAGCCCGGTAATTTTTTGGTCCAGCCCCGTGGGGCTGGACCCGCCTGTGATTCTGATAGCCTCTGAGCTGTTCTTCTTCCTCTGGCCACCGATGGCCAGACACAGACTTACGCAAGTCTTTGTGCCCCCCCACCAGGCAGGACTGAAAGGGAAACAGCCAGACGTATCAGACGGGCAACAATGGCAACAAAAGTATACTCTCTGTGCCCCGCACGGAATTGTCTACTATGTAGCCAGCAGAAGTGATTTCGGTTAACCGGAATCTCAGGTAAGCGGATTGAATTTTGGGGCGGTTTACTGAAGCCGTTTACTCTTCCACTGGTCACAGTGGGCCGCATTTTGCATCACCTTCATGCACTTATCTGGCAGCAGATTTGGCAATAGAGGGTCAAGCGAAATGGTGTTCAGGCCAGAGCGAGTAAACCCAGCAGTGCAGTGCTCCCACCTCTGCTTTGAATTGACGGCTTTAAACAGTCGCTTCCAGGCAGACGACGCACTACAGGCATTACCCGGGGCGGGCAATGGATTATTCAGCAGTGGATAGTTCAACAGCGCCCCACCAGTAAGCAGCTCCTGAGTCCATGACCCGTTCATTTTTCGTTTCCTTAGCAGTATAGAGGAGCAGTAATGCCCCAGAGCCTATTGCGATACACTAACATTCTCAGCATTGTTGGTGACCTCATTCGCGTTCACGTACCCAACCTGGCCGAGGGCAATGCCCAGGCCAACTATGGTGACCTGGCGTTGATCGAGCAGGATGGCCAGCCCTATTCCATGGCGCAGATCATCAAGATTGATCACGAGGAAGTTTCCCTCCAGGTGTTTGCCGGCACCAAGGGACTCTCCACCGGAGCTGCCGTGTGCTTCCTGGGCCAGCCCATGAAGACCACCTACTCTCCCAACATCCTGGGTCGAATCTTTAACGGTGCAGGCGAGCCTATTGACGGCGGCCCGGCACTGGAACAAGACCCCAAAGTGGAGATTGACGGCCCCTCCGTCAACCCGGTTCGCCGGGTTCTGGCATCCCGCATGGTACGGACCAACGTCCCCATGATTGATGTCTTTAACACCCTGGTAGAATCCCAGAAAATCCCCATCTTCTCCGTCGCCGGTGAACCCTACAACCGCTTCCTCGCCCGGATCGCCATCCAGGCGGAAGCCGACGTGGTAGTCTTTGGTGGCATGGGTCTGATTTTTGATGACTACCACTACTTCCGGACCGCCTTTGAGGAAGCCGGAGTATCCTCCCGTACCGTCATGTTCACCAACCAGGCTTCCGACCCCACAGTTGAACGACTGTTGACGCCGGACATGGCCCTGGCCGTAGCCGAGCACTTCGCCGTTGAGGAATCCAAAAAAGTCCTCGTCCTGCTCACTGACATGACCTCCTATGCGGATGCCATGAAAGAGATCGGTGTGGCCATGGACAAGATTCCTGCCAACCGGGGCTACATGGGTGACCTCTACTCCCAGCTGGCACGCCGCTATGAAAAAGCCTGTGACTACAAGGGCGCAGGGTCTGTCACCATCCTGGCGGTAACCACCATGCCGGGTAACGATGTGACTCACCCGGTACCGGACAACACCGGCTACATCACGGAAGGTCAGTTCTACCTGCACGATGGCCACCTGGACCCATTTGGTTCCCTGTCCCGTCTGAAGCAGATGGTCATGGGTAAAGAAACCCGTGAAGACCACCCGCACCTGATGAACACCATGATCCGCTTCTACTCTGACTCGGTGAACGCCACCCAGAAGCAGGCCATGGCCTTTGAGCTGTCCAGCTACGACCTGAAAACCATCAAGTTCGGCAAGCTGTTCAAAGAACGCTTCATGTCCCTTGATGCCGCCATGCCACTGGAAGACGCACTGGATCAGTGCTGGGCGACCATGGCTGAGTGCTTCGCGCCGGAAGAGACTCTGATGAAACAGAGCCTGCTGGAAAAATACTGGCCAAATCAGGAACAACTGGCGGTAGAGGAAGCCACTGAAGCAGCAGCTGAGGCGTAATCACCATGGCCAAGGTAGCGCTTAACAAAAGTTCATTAAACAAAGAGAAGCGAAGTCTTAAGACGTTCAATCGTTATCTGCCAGCCCTTGAGCTCAAGCGCCAGCAGCTGATGATGGAGCGGAAAAAGGCAGAAGAGGCTCTGGCAGAAACCCGTGAGGAGCTGGCAGGGGTCGAAGAACTGGTGAAACGTCAGCTGCCTATGCTGGCCCGCCAGGATGTTCCGGTGGAAAGCCTGGTAAAGGTGACTGACGTCCGCCTCACCGAGGAAAATATTGTCGGTACATCGGTTCCGCTGGTTGAGCACATAGAAATCGCTCTCACCCCTTACAGTGATCTGGCTAAGCCGCACTGGGTGGACTACCTGGTGGAACTGCTGCAGCAGATGATCCGCCTGAGAATTGAGCTCCAGGTACGCCAGTTGCGCCACAAAGAGCTGGACAAAGCGACCCGGACCACCTCCCAGAGGGTTAACCTGTTCTCCAAGGTACTGATTCCCCAGACCAAGAAGAACATCCAGAAGATCCAGATCTACATGTCCGACCAGGACCGGGCCAGCGTCATGAACGCCAAGCTCTCCAAGGGCAAGGTTCTGGCACAGGAAGCCAAAGGAGGTCATTCGCAGGCCGTTTGAACGGCGGTAGCCACCGCCCGGAAAACGACCTGCGATCGGATTTGATATGGCTATTAAACGACTGAAAAAGATAACCCTTTACGGGCCCAGTCAGGACAAGACTCGGGTACTTAAAGGGCTGCAATCTCTGGGTTGCCTGCACCTTATCCCGTTGACGGATAAACCGGTAGACCAGGCACTGCAGGTGCAACCGGCAGAAGCCAGTGAGGCCAAGGCCTGGCTGGAAAGAAGCCCTAAGCAGAGGCGTCATATCCGGAATTTCCGCGAGCGGAAAGATGCCCGGGATATTGACGGCATTGTCCAGACCATCCTGACCAACAAGGCACGGTTCCGCGCCAAGTCAGACCTTCGGGACAAGCTGGAACAGCGCATCCGTGAAGTGCGCCCCTGGGGCCAGTTCAACTTCCCGGAGCTGACTGACCTCAACGGTATGCGTCTGTGGTTCTATGTGATGCCCAACGGGGAAATGCCCGCTTTAAACGACATTGAACTGCCCTGGGAGCTGATTCACCAGGACCTGAAAGACAGCTATGTAATTGTCCTTTCCGACCAGGAGCCTGCTGAAGACCTCCTGCCGGTACCAAGGTCCCATGTAGGTAAAGAGTCTCTGGCTCACCTGGAAGAAATGCTTGAGGAAGCGGAGCATCACGTCGAGGACTTGCTGGCAGAACGCGAATCCCTGACCCGCTGGAGCTACCTCCTGGATCAGGTATTGGCGGCCAGAATGGACAAGGCCTCCCTGGAACAGGCCAACAGCGGCACTCTGGACGAAGAAAACTTCTTCCTGGTGCAGGGCTGGGTGCCGGTCTCCGAACAGGCCAGCGTCGAAGTCTTCACCGCTGAGAATGGCGTTGCGGCTATTTTTGAAGAACCCACGGAAGACGACAATCCTCCGACACTGCTGGAAAAAACACCCGGCACCGGCGGGGGCGCTGACGCCCTGGGCTTCTTCCAGACCCCCAACTACCGGGCCTGGGATCCAGGCAACGTGGTGTTTTACTCATTCTCGCTGTTCTTTGCCATGATCATGAGCGATGCCATGTACAGCCTGATCTTCGGACTGATCGTGTTCCTGTTCCGCGGCAAGCTCCGACAGAGCGAGTCAGGCCGCCGCCTGATGAACCTGGCTTACTTTATGTCGGCCGCCGGGATTGTCTGGGGTGTATTGATTGGCAGTTACTTCGGGGCAGCACCGGATAGTTCCAGTCTCCTGGGCAGAATCGCGTTTATTGACCTGAATGACTACAACGCCATGATGAAGCTGTCCGTGATCATCGGCGTCTGCCACCTGATCGTGGCGAATGTCATGACCGCTGTGGTCAACCGGGGATCAAGCTACGCCTTTGCCCCTCTGGGCTGGGCCGGACTGATGGCCGGTGCCCTGACCCTCTGGCTGGGCATGACCGGCACGCTGCCGAAAGCCTTCGAAACCGCCATTGGCCCTGGCCTGATGATCATTGGAGCCCTTATGGTGTTCCTGTTCACCAGCAACCGGCCGGTTCACTCCCTGAAGGACCTGATCCTGAGAGTACTGGATGGCCTGAAGGCCGTCTACAACATCACCGGAGCTTTCGGTGATGTCCTCAGCTACATGCGCCTGTTTGCCCTGGGCCTGTCCGGTGCATCACTGGCGATGACCTTTAACTCACTGGCAATGGACGTTCTGCACTCCAGCCCGGTTACCGGGGTGTTGTTTGCGGGCATTATCCTGCTACTGGGCCATATCCTGAACTTTGCTCTTTGCATCATGAGCGGTGTGGTCCACGGCATGCGTCTTAACGTCATTGAATTTGTTAACTGGGGCCTTTCTGACGAAGGCTACCCCTTCAAAGCTTTTAGTAAACGAGAGGATTGACAATGGAAGATCTGATTATCGCACTGGGTTGGGTTGGCGTTTTCGCTCCTGTGGCTCTGGGTGCAGTGGGTTCAGCGATTGGCTGTTCTGTGGCAGGGCAATCCGCCTGTGGTGCGATGCTGGACGTTGAGAGTGGCTACGGCAAGTTCGTGGGCCTCTCCGCCATGCCCTCTTCCCAGGTTATCTACGGTATCGTGATCATGTTTACCCTGAGCGGGATCGGCGTGACTCTGGCGAGCGCTCCCGGCCTGTTCGGCATTGGTCTGCTGACCGGTATTGCCCTGATGTACTCTGCCATCTACCAGGGTCAGGCAGTTGCCGCAGCCATTAACGCCTCCAAAAACAAGCCGGAAGTCTTTGGCCTTTCCATTGCACCGGCTGCCATTGTTGAAGGCTTCGCGGTATTCGCGTTCGTATTTGCCCTGGTTATGGGTCAGGGCATCGCTGCCTGATAAAAGGTGGAGCCACAAAAGCGGCTACAAATCGCCCGGGAGAAGGATTAACCCCCTCTCCCGGCCAAACTGGCCCAGTGTGGCTAATCCCTAGGAGCCTGGCCGAGAATAGCGCCCGTCGCGAGAAAGACAGAAAATTGAAGATAAAAATGCGGTTTTACGAGGCGAATAGCCAGCTATTTAACGAGCAAAAGCGCATTTTTAGATCAATTAGCTGCCTTCGCAGCAGGGCAGACTATTCTCGGTCAGGCTCCTAGACCTGACCCATAAGCAAACACAGGATTAGATAATGAGCATTGCAACCCCCGAAGGAAAAACCGTTTCCGTCGGCGTTCAGGAGCTGATCGAAAAGCTGCGCAGCCAGGGTGTCAACAGCGGCCGCGAAGAAGCGGACAAGATCATCGCTGACGCTGAAGCAAAAGCCGCTGAACTGATCGCCGATGCCGACCGTCGTGCCACTGCCATTGTGGGCAAGGCCCGTGAAGAAGCCGACTTTATCACCAAAGCCGGTAAAGAAGCCCTCCAGCTGGCTGAGCGAAACGCCATCCTTGAGCTGAAAGACTTCCTGCTGGAAAAATTCTCCGAACAGATCCGCGCCGTGGTCAGCTCTTCCATGGAAGGCGACAAGCTGCTGGAGCAGATGATTATTGAAGTCGCCGGTGAAAACAACCTGCGCGGCGAACAGAACATCGAAGTGGTTCTGCCGAAAAAAATCATCGGCGTGGACGAGCTTCGCGACAATCCGGAACTGCTCAAGGCAGGCGGACTGCTGGAGTTTGCCATGAAGCGCGCCAGCGACATGCTCCAGGAAGGCGTTACCTTCAGCGTCGGCGAAGCCAGCCAGACCGGCATCGGCTTCCGCCTGAAGGACAAGGACATTGAAGTGGAACTGACCGACGAAGCCGTCGCCACCGTTCTGCTCAAGCACCTGCAGCCAAGATTCCGGGCCCTGCTTGAAGGCATCATCAAGTAACCCGTGATGTCAGGTCCCCGATGACAGGCTGAACGACTTCTGTCTGTCATCCAGGGATCACATAAAGGAGATTGCAATGGCAGAAAATGCCTACTACACCTTGCTGACATCGCTGCCTCATATTGACTCGCTGTTTGACAGCAAGATCACGCCCATCTCGCGGATTCAGCTGGACCGGCGGCTTGCCATGCTGTCCACAGAAGACCGGGAAACCCTGGTCAAGGTAGAACAGCTGGTTCACTGGAGCCACCTGGGCGACGACATCAAAGAGGATTACCTGATCAACCTGGCCGAGCGCCTGATTCCGCAACTGGGCAGCGCAGACCTGAAAGAACTGGTGAACTGGCGCCTGGACATGCGCACCATTGCCGCAGCCCTGCGCCGTAAGGCAAGAGGCCAGCAGGCTCCGTCCAGTGCCCGCTGGAGTTACGGAAGCCGGTACGCTTATATCCGGCGCAACTGGAGCAACCCGACACTGGGCCTGCAGCATGCTTTCCCATGGATTCCCGTGGCCGTCGAGTGTCTGAACAAAAAAGACTACCTGACGCTGGAAAAAACCGTGATGGAAGCGGTGTGGAACAAGCTGAATGAGCTGAGCGCAAGACACCGCTTCGACTTTGAGGCAGTGGTCATCTACCTGCTCCGCTGGAATCTGGTGGCCCGCTGGACCGCCTACAACGGCGATGAAGCGGTAGAGCGTTTCAATGACCTGACCCAGCAGGCCCTCGGTGAGTTTGCCCATCAATTGCCCGGCTAGCCCGGCTGAAACGATCGGTAACAAGGTAAGTCACGCTGACTCTGGTGGCCCGGCCACCAGAGCCTGATAAGGGAACGTTTCTGCCCTGACTGACTGAGCAGGCTGAACACTGAAACGACCCGATTGACGACAACGGTTATACACATGACTGAACAGACAAACACAGACCTGATGCAACAGGCCACTGCCCGGGTAGTGGCGGTGATGGGTGACATCATCACCATCGAAAGCATCACCAGCCAGGGGGGCGAAAGCAAGCCTCTGGTTAAAAACGAAGTGGTTTATGTGCTGCCCAGCCGCCGCGCCAATGAGGCGGTGGAAGAGCAGCTGATGGCGGAAATCCTGCGGGTTCGCGGCAACACCGCGGATATCCAGGTATTTGAGGAAACCCGCGGCGTTGCGGTGGGCGACCTGATCATCCAGACCGGCCAGATGCTCTCTCTAGACCTGGGTCCCGGCATCCTGAGCATGATCTACGACGGCCTTCAGAACCCCCTGGAACGACTGGCCAATCTGCACGGCCGCTTCCTTCAACGGGGCGTCCAGGTGGAATCCCTGGATCGCAACCAGTCCTGGGCATTCACTGCCGTCGCCAAAATCGGCGACCGCCTGCGGGCAGGCGAAACCTTTGGTACCGTTCCGGAAGGACGCTTTACTCACAAGATCATGATTCCCTTCGACACCGTGGGTGAAGTGGAAGTGGTCTGGATCCAGGAAGGCAACTTCTCCGTGGACACCGTGGTAGCACGGGTGAAAAACGAACGCGGCGAAGAAATCCCTCTGACCATGTACCAGAAGTGGCCGGTTCGTAAATCCATTTCTGAAACACTGTCAGCAAAGGGTAAGACGGAGCGTCTGTACCCCAGTCAGCCACTGGTAACCACCACCCGTATCGTTGACACTTTCTTCCCCATCGCCCGGGGCGGAACCGGCTGTATCCCCGGACCTTTCGGTTCTGGTAAAACCGTACTGCAGCACGGCTTCTCCCGTTACTGTGACGCCGACATCGTTATCGTCACCGCCTGCGGTGAGCGGGCCGGTGAAGTGGTGGAAACCATTGAAGAGTTTCCTCACCTCCAGGATCCAAAAACCGGCGGCGCCCTGATCGACCGTACCGTTATTATCTGTAACACGTCGTCCATGCCGGTAGCGGCACGGGAAGCCTCCATCTACACCGGCCTGACCCTTGGCGAATATTACCGCCAGATGGGTTACAACGTGCTGGCACTGGCCGACTCCACCTCCCGCTGGGCCCAGGCCATGCGTGAAACCTCCAACCGCCTGGAAGAGATTCCAGGGGAAGAAGGCTTCCCGGCTTACATGGACTCCGCCATCAAGGGCGTTTACGAGCGCTGCGGTGTGGTTCTCAACGAAGACGGGGAAGAAGGTTCCCTGACCATGATCGGCACGGTATCCCCAGCCGGTGGTAACTTTGAAGAGCCTGTTACCCAGGCAACGCTGAGTACCGTCAAAACCTTCCTGGGCCTCTCCTATGACCGGGCCTACAAGCGCTTCTACCCGGCCATTGATCCGTTGATTTCCTGGTCCCGCTACCTGGATCAACTGGCGGACTGGTATGCCGAAAACCTCTCTCCGGAATGGGTCAGCACCGTCAAGGAAATGCATGCCCTGCTGGTTCGTGGTGACAGCATCAACCAGATGATGCAGGTGACCGGTGAGGAAGGCATCACCCTGGACGACTACGTGACCTTCCAGAAGTCCTTTATGCTGGACATGGTGTACCTTCAGCAGGACGCTTTTGATGACGTGGACGCTTCCTGCCCCATCAATCGTCAACAGGAAAACTTTGAACTGGTGGTCAGCCTGATCCGTCAACAGTACCGCTTCTCTGACAAGGAGCAGGTGCGCGACTACTTCATCAAGCTCACCGGCCTGTTCAAGAACATGCACTACGCCCACCACGGCTCACCTGAATACAACAACTATATGGAACGTATTCAGGAGCTGCGCAGCCAGTTTGCCCTGGGGGCCATGGCGGCCTGATACGGCACTGGTTGACTCTACACCCCTGGCCATGGATGGCCTGCATCTGAGCATCATACAGCTCTATCCCACCTCAAAAGATATTTATTACTCGCCATACAACGACATTTGTCGCTTTTATACCATTCGCCTTCCCATACCCGCAATCAGAACGAACGAAGCAAAAACACAGCACTTATTCCGTATTCGACTGGCATTCTCATCATCGGCAGATAAACTCTTAAAAAATGACTGGGTGAAGGGTTCACCTATCAGGTACCGCTCTTGTTCAATGACTTAAACATGACCCCTATTGGAAAGCCGAATGATCTCTCATCGTCCCCTGTTTTTGAAAACTGCTTTATCTATAGCCATCGCTACATTCATACCCTGTAACAATACACAGGCTATGCTGGAGCCCGACTCAAAAACGACTAAGGAAGAACAAACAGAGTCAAAGTGGATATCTACAACCATTTTTTTTGACACAACCCACACTCAAGAAGAGCCCTCAGAGGAAAAGGTTACTATTGAAATGGAGCCCACATCAAAAACATCAAGAACTTTCATCAATGACATCCAAATAATTTCTGAAACATCAGTGAGTGAAGACTTTGATATTAAAACAATGAAATTAAGACTCTCTTATAAAAATCTTGAATTCGCATCAATTACTTTTATTCCCAATGAGGCGGCAGAAGTCCGGGCTCTAGAACAATTACATTTATCCATCAAAAGCCTCAGTGATAATGTAGAGTGGCGTAGTGCTGAGCACGAAAAATTCATGGATCAGAAACGTAACATCAAATTACTTACTGAAAGCATAAAACATCTTTGGGAATTAAGGCATTTATTCAATACAAAAGACAGCGACATAGCTGAAAATAAAGAAGATATCGATGAGAAAGCAACTGACATTGAAGCAGGATTGAAACTGGAGCTAGATCAACAACCCCCACAAGATTTTACAACCTTAGCCGAGGTAGCTTCTAAGAGAGCAGAAGAACAGGCTGACAGACCTAGATTATTCCATGAAGACTTAGCAGCCTCATTCGAAAAACCAGTAATAGAGCCCAACCCGAAAGCGGTATTAGAAGCACTTCTTCTACAATTAATAACACATCAAGATAAGGCTGAGAGTGAATCAGAAGAAGAGGATGAGCACCCCCACCCTAAGCTTGAGACAAAGAAACCACCTCAAATACTCCTCCAGATTTCAAGGGATGAAAACTCGGATGTTAGTTCTGATTGTAAATTTCCAGCATTCAGAGTTATGTTTGAAGACGAATACACCGCCGCAGCTAATAAGGCAGCCTCTGAATTAGTGACAGAGGTCATTGAAACATCTAAACGTGAGTTAGCCCTGGAAGAAAATATAGAATCTCAGGTCACGGACGAACCTACTGAAGGGAAAGACTCCAGCCAGAAAACCGAGCAACAACAAAAACAACCAAATCCAGAAGAAGTTCAGGAAGCCCCCCCCCAACCTGTAATGGAAAAAGGCTCAAAAACTTCCCAGTCAGAGGATAGTTCCACAAAACCACCAACAGATGAAACCAAAGAGCAGCCCCCAACTGACTCAACGAAAAAGCAGGGTGATACTTCATCGGATACCCCTGGTCCAAAAAAACTAGGAGAGCCAGAAGAACCTGAAAAACTCAGCTATTCAGCTGCAACAGCGAAAACCAAACCGCAAAGCGCTCAAACTGAAAAAACCCACACATTGAGTATTAAAGTTCAAACTAATCTGGAAGTTCAGCCCCCTAGTCCACTATCATACTCACATATTACTGAACAGGAAATAAAGAGGCAGATTAACCATCATACTTTAATGAAAGCAGTGAGGGATTTTGAGAAAAACAAAGCCGTTCCTCAGAATACCCACAACGAGCCAACTCCAGAAAGCAATGTACCCAAAGAGCCGCCCCAACACAGAGCCCCTCATAACCAGAAACCCGACGGCAAAGACTCCAGTAAAGAACCTCACCCTGAAGCTGAAGTATTAGGCAGGGAAGAGGTTAAGCAACCAGCCTCAGAGTCAGACAAAGAGAGAGTTTCTGATGGTCTGGAAGTGCAGAATCGTCCTGGAACCCCTGTCGAGGCAAAAGAAAATGGCGACACCGAGAAACCTCAACCTGATGCAGACAATAAGGAAAAATCTACTGCTGTTCTGAAAGAGGAAACCCATCAACCAGATACTCAAACCTCTACGCAGAAGGAAATAGTTAAAACTGAGACTAGAGAGGAAGGTGAAGGGACAGATAATGACGATCAACAATCTGGAGATGATGAAGAAGACACAGACACTGAAAATAACGGTCGGCAATCCGGAGATGAAGAAGAAGAAGACACAGACACTGGTAAAAAAGAGAAACAACCTGGAGATAAAAAAGCAGATACAGAAGATGAAGAAGACAACACAGACACTGGAAATAATGATCGACAAGCTGGAGGTGAAGCCACAGGCACAGGAGATGAAGAAGCAAAAACTCAAGCACAAAATCCAGAAAAAAGTAGTTGGTGGTTACTCAATAAAGCATACAGTTGGAAAGCTAAGTTTTTTCCTTCTAGGAAGCCAAAAACAGGTGAGGTCTCCATTGAAGTTCATGACCAACAAGAAACCCTCGGTCCCGCAGCCGCCTCAGATAAACTGCCAGAAGCGCCTGAGCCTATTCAAGTGGCCAGCACAAGCACAACTGCGGACACAACTCTTGCTCAAATTCAACAGGAGGAAAATATCCCTGACCCTACAACAAAAGATATTCAGCCAGGAGCAATAAAACAAACTCCCGATACTGGCAATGTCGAAGATCCTGCTCAAGCCCAGCAGGTAGAAAAGCCCCCGGAGATCACAGTAGATCAGCAACAACAAACGCCTCAAGACGCGAGTCAGAATGGTGAACCAGACCCTACTTCACCAAAGGATATGCAGCCAGCAGAAACACCCGAGACTCCCAAGGTCGAAGATCCAGTTCAAGCCCCAAAGGTGGAAAACATCCCTGAGGCCACAACCACTCAACAGCCAGCAGCCCCACAAGTACCCGCTGCAGTAAGTGCCGACAAACCTCCTCAAGACACGAATCAGGGTGGTAAAGCAGAGCCAACAAAGGCCTTGAAAATCCAATCTGAAGATACCGCTCATCCCAAACCAGGGGAAAACTCAGAGGGCCAAAAAACTGATGAACAGCCAGGCATTGACAACACCGCCTCAAAGGACACCCCTCTCCCCAAGAAAGAGCCAAAGCCAGAACCAGAGCCTAAAAAAACAGCCGCAGATGTCGAAGATATAGGCCCAACCTCCTCACCCGATAGACAAACAACAGAGGGTACACCTCCCCCACAGGAGGAACCTTCTGAAACAGGTCAGCTGGTAACTATACAGCCATCAGAACAGGCTTCATTCCAATTAAGCTTGGATAGTGATACTGAAACATCTAAAGAGCTTCTTGAACTTCTAGATAACGGGAAAGTAACGTTCAAAGAACTCCAAGAGCACAGAGATGGCAAACCCAGTAGCGACACTCCACCGCTAAGCGACAAGCAAGCTGAGTTGGTCAAAAAAATGCCTGATAACGCCTGGGACGATTTGAAAGCCATGGATGAATTAGGAACCCCCTGGCTTCATTTTAAACAAGCCTCTAAATTCGGGGCATTCCTTATAGCGCGCGCTATTCAAAATGACCTTATCCATTATAAAGGGGCAGGATTAATACAGTTCCTCCACATGGGAGAGGATCTTATTTCTGGCATCAATCTAACGGTTGCAGATATCTTACATGCATTCATAGAGCACCCTACACTTTGGCAAACAATCGCAGACTATCGGTATTTAGGAATAATCACTCAGGAACTCTTTGAGTGGGTGCTCTATTTCGCTATATTCGCCCCATCCTCATCCTCAGACTTTTTATCCATACTCTGGCGTGCAGGAATGGCAACTGCCCAATATGGGGCAGGGGTATTTTATGATGCGAGCCTGAATGAAGGTAACGGGTTAAAAATGACAGTATCCGCAATGGAAGGCACCTGGGAAACATCCACTGCTTCAATACTTTCACACCACCTTAAAAAACAAAGGAAAAAACTTGAAGACGATGTGAAAAACGGAACAATCAGCAAGGAAGAGTATAACGTTGTAAAAACACGCCATAGGAGGGTTATTGATGGTGCCAGGGGCATTCAAACCCCCCACCTTAAATTATTAAAACCAGCATTAGGCCAGGCTCTCGGTAAAAATCACAGGCTGGCAAATATAGAAAACTGGCAGCCCTATCACACTCTTCATATCACATGGGCTCTTTCGGCCCAAAGGGAGCTTTTAAAAGCTCAGAGGTTGAGCGAACAAATCACAGCCGATGATGAGCGCAAAGCCCTCATGCTTCATGAGGAGGTACTTGACCTGATGCCTCGCAGTTTGATGCCGGATGACCTTGACGTACTTCTGGCCGATTTTCCTGAACAGGAAAAAAAGGAGATCCTCTCCAGCGCTAAAAGCCCTGACAACTTCCATGTCTGGCAGAAGGAGAGGGAGGCTTTCATTGATGATATTGCGAACAGACGGCCGACTACACTTTCACGCCTTCCCCTGCTTCCCTGGAAAGTTACATCACGATATTCAATGTTTAACTACATAACTCAACGTTCATCACGGGGCTTTAAGTCATTGAGCATAAGATATGCTAATACAAACAGAATGTTGAGTAAATTCTCTGCAGGCGCGGCTATAGCACTTGGTTCTGTATCGGGAGTAAGTGCGGCCCCTGTTGTCGGATTAGGCTTGGCAGGGGGGGCAGCCTGGGATTGGACATACAATGAGGGCAAAATGATTCATTTTGTGGCAGCCCCCTGGTTAGAAGCGGTGCAAAATCCTTACCAGGTCTGGTCGGAAGCTTCATCAACTGCATCTTATGTGTGGGGCAAAGCCTCTCAAACAGCCAGGCTCGCATGGGACTCAACCCCTGAGGTCTGGCCAACCGTCTCACCCTATGTGTGGGATCCCCTCAAATCTTTATGGAACTCCCCAAACCAGGAACAGGCCCAAGGCGAGTCCAAGGATAAAAAAGAGCTATAGAGATTGCTCAGGCTGTATTATCAGGCTCAGGCAGCTTTATAAGCGGTTTGCCCTCTCCCAGGCAAGCCGCTTATTAACCCGGCAAAGGTGATAACACCCTGAGGTTATTGCATTCTAAAAATGAGAAAACTGACTGTGCGATTGTCAAAAATTCAATCAAGCGGTGAATTACAGCCGATACGCTTTGCTCTTTTACCGATTAATTCTCTATAAAACACTCAGGTTGTTCTATAAATAAAATCAGCAACACAAAAGGTAAAAAAGACATTTGTCCCAATAGTATGCTTGGAGTTTACTAATGCCCCAGAGACTCTCCATTCTCTGCAAAGTTGCCATTCTCAACCTTGCTGTCTTTCTGTCCCTGCCTTTAGCTCCTCCACTTATGGCACTCCCTAGTTCTTCCGACGACGCCTCGGATGATCTTGAAAGCGATGGGGCTGCGGACGAACAAATACCCGAGACACGGTCACCCGCCAGAAAGCCAGGTCGGGAAACGTCTGATGACGATCCAGATGATGAGTATGACGATGATGAGCAGGGTGACGAACTGGATGATGAAGACCAGGACTACGATTAGCCCCAAGCCTTTAAAAAGAATATGTTCAGGAAAGAATGGCGTCCCCTAGGGGACTCGAACCCCTGTTACCGCCGTGAAAGGGCGGTGTCCTAGGCCACTAGACGAAGGGGACGCAGACCTTCGTGCATTGCTGCAGCGGGAGCGTATACTAAGGGCTGAACAGCTTCAGGTCAATATCATTGACTCCCTATTTTTTCCTGCTGCCTGTGGTTGATGGATGCTGATCATAAAAATCCAACGACAACGTCCGTATTTTGAAATACTATCATTGACTGACTGTGAGCGAATAATCAGGACAGGACAAAACCAATAATCAGTAGAAGCAACCTTCCACGCCCCACCAGCTGGATGGCCATACTGAAGCTCCTGCAAGACATCAGAGGGAAATAAATGAGATTCAGGGATAGACTCTCGTACAAGCAGGCTCGAAATACCGTTGCCATTGCCTTTCTGCTGGGCCTGATTCTGGGTCTGTTTCAAGTAGCCTATGACTATAAAGCCCAAAGTGAAGGCATTGACGCTTCCATAGAGGCGTATCTTGATACCAGTGAAGCCCCCGCATCCCGAATTGCCTACAACATTGATGAAGAACTTGCCCTGGAGCTGGTTAACGGCCTGATAGCGTCCCCCATGATCCTTAAAGCGGAAATAGTGGACTCCGACGGTTTATCCCTGGCGCTGGCATCCAGCACCTCGCCGGTCGATGGCAACCCTCGTTATACCGATATCTTTTTCGGTGCTACCCGCTCCTACTGGCGCGCCCTTTCCGTGCCCTACGACATAAACGAGGAGCTGGGGTGGTTGCGGATTGTAGCCGACACCCGTCCAGTAGGTGGTGAATTTCTACACCGTTCGTTTCTGACACTGGGATCAGGCATTGTGCGAACCCTGTTACTGGCCCTGCTCCTGCAAAGCCTGTTTTACCTGATGCTGACCAAGCCGCTTTTACAGTTGACCCGAAGCATGGGTAAAGCCAGGACTGAGAGCGATGATCACCCTCTGGCCATTCCTCCAGGACATGAACGGGATGAAATTGGACTTTTGACCAGAACGCTCAACAATTATCAGCAGAACATCCGTCTGCACCTCCATCACCGCAGTGTTGCCGAGGAGGAGTTGCGCACTCACCTGAAAGCCCTTGAATCGATCATTGACCAGAGAACCCGGGAACTGCAGAAAAACAATGATGCCCTGTCCCGATCCAATCAGGCCCTGGAAAAAGCAAGACGCAAAGCACTGAATGCCGCACGGCTGCGGGGGGATCAACTGTCAAGCCTCAGCCATGAGATTCGAACCCCGCTCAATGGCATTCTGGGGATGCTGGAACTGACGCTTCAGGATGAATTAACCGACCAGCAGTTTAAACGCCTTAACCTCGCTCATCAGTCCGGAGTGAAGCTGGTGAAACTGTTAAACAGTATGCTCGACCTGGCCCGGTTTGAGTCCGGAAAAATGGTGATTGAACAGACCCCTTTTGATCTTCGTGCCGTGATCGAAGAGTCCGTCATCATGCTGGGCCAGAGTACCTACAACAACAACGTCCCTCTTACCTGTGATATTGATCCAACCCTTCCCTCTCGATTACTGGGTGATCCCACCCGCATTGGCCAGGTCATCACCAACCTTCTGGGCAATGCCGCCAAATTTACCCATAAAGGTGAAATCAGCCTGTCCCTTGAGTCCAGGAACCAGGATGATCAGACCACTGAAGTCATTATCAACATCACGGATTCAGGCATCGGTATTCCAAAATCTGCTATAGACGACATATTCAACCCCTTCACCCAGGCGGAAAACGACACAAGCCGCCGTTATGGTGGCTCCGGCATGGGGTTGCCTCTGGCTCGCCAGATCATTAACGCTATGAACGGCAGCATCCAGGTTCGATCGGTTGAAGGGCAGGGAAGTACTTTTTCGATTTACCTTCCTCTTACCAGACTGTCCGAAACACCGGATGTCATACCTCCTCCCAACCCCAGCCACCGGGTTGTGCTGGCTTGTCATGAATCCATTCGCCTGATCTGTTACCGGCTACTGACCCACTGGAATTTCAACTGCACTATTATTGAGGAGACCACTGATCTGCCCGATAGTATTCAACCCCATGAGCCAATCCTGCTTATTACCGACAGAATGATTCTGGCTGAGGATATCGCTCATCAACACCCGGAGCAGGCCATCATTCTCGCCAGTTTCCACCTCCCGGCCACCTTGCCCGATAATACTCACTGGCTACCCCTGCCCATCACCAGCGGCCAGTTTTATCAGGTCTGCGCCAGGGTGCTCGGAGTGAAAGGCGAAGCCCCCCAAGGCCAGGAGACAACCAACAGCAAACCCGTGCTCACAGACAGCGGAAAAAGCAAAACCATTTGCCTTCCCTTTCGCCATAAACAGAAGGAAAGCTCATTACCTTCCTCCCCAGAGCTACCCGCAGAACCCGCCCGGCGAATCACCAATATTTTAGTGGTGGAAGATAACTCCATTAATTGCCTGGTGGCGGAAGGGATGCTTGAACAGCTGGGTCACCGGGTTGACCTTGCCCATAATGGCGAGGCCTGCCTTGCAGCTACTGCCAGCAAGGATTACGACCTGATTCTGATGGATTGCAATATGCCTGTGATGGATGGGTATACCGCAACCCGGACACTGCGAACCATAGACAAAACCCGTCACACCCCAATCATTGCATTGACCGCCAACACCCTGGATGAGCACAGGGACAAATGCCTGAAAGCGGGTATGAATGATTATATTGCCAAACCGTTTAACCGCCAGGATCTGGAAGCGGTCATCGCCCGCTGGCTGGCTGAAGAACACCATCAATGACCTGTCACGAACGTTCATCCTCAAACTTCATGGCCACAGAATTAATGCAGTAGCGCAGCCCCGTTGGCGCAGGACCATCGGGAAAAACATGGCCAAGATGGGCATGACAGCGGGCACACAGCACCTCAGTGCGAACCATACCCAGACTCGTATCTTCTTCGGTGAGGATCGATTCACTGTCAATCACGTCAAAAAAGCTGGGCCATCCACAACCCGCATCAAACTTCACTTTTGAGGCAAACAGGGGCTGATCACAACAGACACAATGATAAACCCCCTCTTTGTCATAAAACGCATACTTGCCCGTATAAGGAGCTTCCGTGCCTTTAAGGCGACATACCTGGTATTGCTCTTCAGTCAACACTTCGCGCCACTGTGCTTCTGTTTTTTTTATGGTCATGCCATCAACCCGGTTAAGCTGAATAGAGTACATGTGCGCCACCCATTCTGATTAAAACGCGGGGTGGCTTTTACCCTCACCCAAACCCTCTCCCAAAGGGAGAGGGCTTCAAAAGCTTGCACCATCAAACTCCTTCTCCCCTGGGAGAGGGCTTTAAAAGCCTGCACCATCAACCCCCTCTCCCTCAGGGAGAGGGCCGGGGTGAGGGAAAACGGTAACATCAAAACCAGCTACCAAAGCCTCGGTACAACTTTTACAAGTCTCCCCGGCATCGCCGGGACGGGGGGTTACCTTATGATTAATTAACAGCGCTATCTTAATGCAGCGCCTCTCTTCCAGCCAACCTCTCAGGTGAGTGGTGAAATCAAATGGTTGAGGTGATCATCAGTATCGGCTTTTTGCTGGCAGGTTGATGACAGACAGTGCAAGCCATGAAAGTTCCATTCATAATACAGACTTAAGCAACTTTCTGCCTGCCAGGGTCACCAGCACCGGAGCGGTATCAATGAGAGATAGAACATGAGGGAAGTGGAAAAATCAAGCAAACTGGACAACGTCTGTTATGACATTCGCGGTCCGGTGCTTCGTGAAGCACGAAGGCTTGAGGAAGAGGGGCACCGGGTAATCAAGTTGAACACCGGCAACCCTGCCGCCTTTGGCTTTGACGCCCCGGAAGAAATCATACAGGACGTGATTCGTAATCTACCCCAGTCTCAGGGCTATTGCGATGCCAAAGGGCTGTTTTCTGCCCGCAAGGCGATTATGCAGTACTGTCAGCAAAAGCAGTTTCCGGACATTTCCCTCGACGATATCATCATTGGCAACGGCGTCAGTGAACTGGTGGTCATGACCATGCAGGCATTGCTCAATAATGGCGATGAAATGCTGATTCCCGCCCCGGACTATCCCCTGTGGACAGCGGCGGTCAACCTCTCTGGTGGCAGGGCAGTTCATTATCGCAAGGATGAACAGTCGGACTGGTACCCTGACATTAACGACATCCGCAGTAAAATCACCGCCAAAACCCGGGGCATTGTGGTGATCAACCCCAACAACCCGACGGGTGCAGTGTACCCAGAAGCGGTTCTGAAAGAGATCATTCAGCTGGCCCGGGAACACAATCTGATCATTTTTGCTGACGAAATTTACGACAAAATTCTTTACGAAGATGCCGAACACACCGCACTGGCCTCTCTGGCTCCCGACGTCCTGTGCGTCAGCTTCAATGGACTGTCCAAGTCTTACCGGGCAGCGGGTTTTCGGGCTGGCTGGCTGGTTGTTTCAGGTCCTCGTCATCAGGCCAAGGGGTATCTCGAAGGGCTGGAGATGCTGGCGTCCATGCGACTGTGTTCCAATGTTCCTTCCCAGCATGCGATCCAGACTGCCCTCGGGGGCTACCAAAGCATTAATGACCTGGTGCTGCCCGGTGGACGACTGCTAGAGCAACGCAACAAGGCCTGGGAAATGCTGGACCAGATCCCTGGCGTCAGCTGTGTCAAACCCAAAGGGGCGCTTTATGTTTTTCCCCGCCTCGACCCGAAGCGTTACCCCATTGTTGATGACGAGAAACTGGTTCTGGATCTGGTACTTCAGGAGAAGGTCCTTCTGGTTCAGGGTACCGCCTTTAACTGGCCGGAACCGAACCACTTAAGAATCATTACCCTGCCAAGAACAGAAGAACTGGAGGAGGTGATGACCCGGCTGGAGCGTTTCCTCAGCGGCTATCGTCAGAAATAAGCTCTTGTGAAACCGTTGTATCCAGAGCTCTCGGTACAACGGTTATGATTTCGTCCTCAGCGGTTTCATAGCCGTCTTCATCTGCCGTCCAGTATTCCTCATTATCGGAGTGATAGTCTTCAGGGTTTTCTGGCATGTTCAGATGTTCAACGACTGTATCATCGGGCTCTCCTACTTCCTTATACCCGAAATCAGAACCCGCTGTTCTTTCCGGCACTTCCAGCGGCTCAGAGCCAATGTCACTGAGCGCTTCTGTCTCCTCATTTCCTGAATCAGACCCGACTGTGCTTTCTGGCATTTCCAGCGCTTCAGAGCCAGTGTCACTAAACGCTTCTTCGCCCTCATTTCCTGAATCAGACCCGACTGTGCTTTCTGGCATTTCCAGCGCTTCAGAGCCAGTGTCACTAAACGCTTCTTCGCCCTCATTTCCTGAATCAGACCCGGCTGTGCTTTCTGGCATTTCCAGCGCTTCAGAGCCAGTGTCACTAAACGCTTCTTCGCCCTCATTTCCTGAATCAGACCCGGCTGTGCTTTCTGGCATTTCCAGCAGGTCAGAGCCTGTGCCACTGAGCGCTTCTGCCTCCTCATGCCCTGAATCCGTTCCAGCGGTACTGTCTGGCCTCTCCAGGCAATCAATTTCAGCATTAATGACAGACTGAACCACTTCCCCATCACTTTCCCCAGAGCTTTTCTCCTGGCATACCGCAGGAATGAATGACGGCGCATCCACAGACAGCTTTGATACCGAGGCAACAAAAGGCGCAACAGGCGCTTCAGAAACTGTTGAAACAGCTTGCACATTTACAGCTGGAATAAATAAGGGAGCATGTGGATTGAGGTTCTTACATTCCCGCTTCATAGATGGGTCAAACGGAAGTGCATCCACAGACAATCGGGATACCGTGGCTGGTTTAGATGCAGCTGATGGATCAGGCTCTGATGAAGAAACATGCGCACTGGCAGCCGGTATAAATAAGGAGGCATCTGGATTGAGGCGGCTCTCCGCTTTCAAATACTGGTCGATCATCTCAACAAGCCTGGCCCTGCGCTCCTCTCCAAATGATCTGCAGTTCTTTTCTTCAGGGGACACTGTGAAAGAAGCAGGTTTAAATTCAGCTACCGCGGGATTAAGTCTGGGGTCAAGGCTGTGGCTGATACCAGAAGCGTCACTATTGTCCAGGCAGCCTGGCTCTCCCATATCGATACCCTCATCGTCTGAACTGTCGCAACACTGGTTGCTTCCAGAGAGGTCAAAGAGCTCACTTTCCAACATGTTTTCCACAATATCAGACTGCAGGTTTTCCTCAGGTTCTGCCACCTTCAGGCCATACTTATCATAAATGTCATTACCCACAGCGTATAACAGGTACTTATAGGCATCTTTTCCAGCAAGGGCGTACCTTTTTGCCAGTGTTGAAAGCAGTGCACGACACTGCTTTTTTTCCGCCAGGGTAAATTGGTCCACAACGCTTCGGTATTGATAGCACTTTTGGCTGAGCACTTCACAAAGTCGTGCAGGAGACTCCACTCCAGGGGGAATGAATCCAAGCGCTCTGAGACCCTCCATCACCGCTTTATCAAGATGATTGCAATGGAAACTAAGACCCTGTTTCAGACGCTGAATACACGTAATATTTGCGTCTGAAAGAAGGTCAATCATGGCCATATAACTTGCCCATGCCCTGATTTGGCAGCGCCGCGCTGTATTTTTCCGGTCATAACCTGTGACAGCGCTTTTACCAAAACACGTTTTGTTCACCTCCGACTGCAGACAGGACCTTTGCCATAACAGCCTTGGTGCAACAACCTCTGGACGGGAATAGTCAAGGCCTGATGAGGGGTGCACCCAAATGGTTACCCCGGATACAGCACCTGATACCCTGACGTTCAGCCCTTCAGTACCGGGAGGAGGCATTATTATTGCCGGGGGTGGGTATAAGCAGTTACCGGTATACAAAAGAATATCCTTTTCCAGTTATTTCTGTTTACTCCAATCAACCGGAGCGATCACTCATCCGATACTTTGACGCTTCTTGTTTGCAAAAAGTTTCAAGCTCTGACCATTCTGTCAGTCATATTGTCAATGCGTTCAGGAACAAACTCCGTTTGACAGGCCCCGTTAGAACCGGGCATTGTCTATGAAATATCTACCAGGTGGCCGCTGTAGCGCCTCCAGCCTGTATGCAACGGATGATTTATGGCCGATATTCACATTGACGAGTTCTATCATGACTGTCTCAAAATTCTGGGACAGCTCTACAACAGCTTTCCCCGCCTGACCACCCTCTATGTTGATGACATCACCACCGGTGCCGGTACCGATGAATACGGCATCCCCAACCGTCGCCATAAAGCCTGTTTTGATGCCATGCTCTGGCTTGCCTCAGAGGGCTATCTCCGTTATCAGGACAGAGTCCGCCAGGATGCCCTGGATCAGGTCACCCTGACCGAAAAAAGCTTCCTCAGGCTCAGCCACTCTCTGACAATTCCCCAGGAAACCCTGCCCCCTACGGAAAAAGAACTGCCCGAAATCGTCTCTCAGAAACGCTCCACTCTGGCCTGGCAGGTACGTGAAGCGCTTCAGGACGGAGGCAGCAAGGCCATCACCCAGGCGGCAAAAGCGTTCTTCTACTTGTCAGACCCGACTGTAAACAGGGTGTAAAATGCATCTCCCTCACACCACCCGGCGTTGAAATGATCAAGTGCTGACTTTATATACACCTTCATCACAACAATTCCGCCGCAAAAGGCGATGAGGTTACCCATTACAATGAAGAGAATCCTGCTGTTCCTGGCCACAAACATGGCGGTCATCGCTCTGGCCAGCATCACGTTGAATATACTCGGGGTGGGCAGCTACCTGGATGCCCAGGGCCTGAATCTGGGCCCCCTTCTGGTGTTCTGTGCAGTATTTGGCTTCGCCGGCTCCTTTGTCTCCCTGTTACTGTCCAAAACCATGGCCAAAATGGGAACAGGCACCAAGGTGATTGAACAGCCCCGGAATGCCCAGGAACAATGGCTGATGACAACGGTTCAGGAACTTTCTGAAAAAGCCGGTATCGGCATGCCGGAGGTGGGAATATTCCACTCCCCGGAAGCCAATGCCTTTGCCACCGGCTGGAATAAAAATGCTGCACTGGTCGCCGTCAGCCAGGGGCTCCTCGACCGCTTCAGCCCCAGCGAGGCCCGAGCCGTCATTGGTCATGAAATAGGCCATGTGGCCAACGGTGATATGGTAACCCTGAGTTTGATTCAGGGTGTAGTGAACACCTTTGTGATGTTCTTTGCCCGGATCATCGGTTATGCAGTGGACAGTTTCCTTCGCCGGGACAATGATGAAGGCGGAGTTGGCCTTGGGTTTTACATCACCAGCTTTATTGCTGAGATTGTTCTTGGTTTTCTGGCCAGCGCTATTGTCATGTGGTTTTCCCGTCAACGGGAATTCCGGGCCGATGCCGCCGGGGCACAGCTAGCCAGCCGCCAGGATATGATCTCGGCACTGGAAAGGCTAAGATCCGAGTACGAAGCGCCCAGCGCCATGCCCGCCACCATGACCGCTTTCGGTATTCGCAGTGGTGTTCGCAGTGGCCTGGCAGCCCTGTTCACCAGCCACCCGCCCCTGGAACAACGGATTCAGGCGCTTCAGAACTTGCGCTGAATCATCGGCGCTTTATCCTCCCGATACCGTCCTTACATTGGACGGTATTACCAGAAGACTGTCGGCGAGAGGCAGATGGCCATTCCGGATTCTGAAGACAGAAATACGCTGCTGTTTTCACAACCTGGAACCACTGCCTCATAGCGCTTCCGGCAAAACCACAACTTACATCTGCAACCCCGTTTCTACAAACTTCTGCCAGCCAGCTACAATTTTCTGACTGACCGTTTGGGCATCCGCTGCACAGTCTTTATAATGATGTTTTTTATAAGAACGTTTTGTTATGCCCCTGACCTACCCGGAGCCTGTCTGGATCGATAACAACCAGACACTTGACCACTACTGCAGAGAGTGGTCCACCCTGGATTCCATAGCCCTGGATACGGAGTTTATCCGTACGGATACCTTTTACCCCCAGCCAGGCCTCATTCAGATAGGGACAGCCTCCCAGGTTTTTCTGATCGATCCCCTTACCATCGACCAATGGCAACCGTTCAAGGATCTGCTGGAGCATCCGGGCACGGTGAAAATTCTTCATGCCTGTAGTGAAGACCTGGAGGTATTCAAACTCTTGACCGGAACCGTGCCCTCCCCTCTGTTTGACACCCAGCTGGCGGCCGCCTTTGCCAACCTCGGGTTTTCCCTGGGGTATCAATCGCTTCTGAAACAGCTGCTGGATATCAATCTTCCCAAGGATGAAACCCGCTCAAACTGGCGACAACGCCCCCTGACAGATGCCCAGGTTCGATACGCTTCCCTTGACGTCACCCACCTGCTGGAGGTCTATGGGCAGCTGTTGAAACGGTTATCAGGCCAGCCTCAGAAGGACTGGCTGCTGGAAGACTGCACAGCCCTGACCCGGAATGTTCTGGGTGATGATCCTGAAAATGCCTATAAAGAGGTCAAACGTGCCTGGCAATTGCGCCCACAGCAGCTTGGCGTGTTGAAGGCCCTGTGCATCTTCAGGGAAGGAATGGCACGCCGGGCCGATGTTCCCAGGAACCGGGTGATCCCCAAGGGCAGCCTCTGGCCTCTGGCCTGCTACCAGCCGGACAACAAAAACGCTCTGAAAGGCATTCAGGATATGAAGCCCTCGGTGATCCGCAGCTATGGCGATCAACTTCTGGCCATCATCAAAACCAGTTCACAGCAGCCCAAAGAGCAGTTACCGGCTCCTCTGCCTTCCCCCCTGCCCAAGTCCGCCAGGGAGTATGGCAAAGTGATTAAAAAGAGTCTGACAAAACAGGCCCATACCCTGGAGCTCCCCGTAGAATTACTGCTACCCGGAAAAGTGACAACGCCTATACTGCGCAACTGGCTGACAACAGGCCGGTTTGTATTACCAGAGTCCGTTACAGGATGGCGTCGTGAAATCATTGGCCAGCCCCTGGTTAATCACCTGAATCAACTGGATCAAAAGGCCTCCCCATGAAGACCTTGATAAAAAAAAGCCTGGTATCGGTATTCAAGAGCCCAAAGCGGGAAGAGATGTATCTTTATCTGGCTAAAAACGGCAACCCATCAACCACCTTTGACCCTGTGCCAACAGCGCTCAAGGAAGCCTTTGGAAACCCGGTCCACGTGTTTGACCTGCTGCTGACCCCAGAGAAAAAACTGGCCAGGGCGGATGCGGACAAAGTACTCCAGGCACTGGAAGAACAGGGCTTTTATCTGCAAATGCCCCCGTCTGAACAGGATGACTACACCATCCGGCTGCCGGACGAACTGCTGAGCATAAACGACCCCGTATGAGTACCGATCCTTTCTGGCTGCATAAGTCCCTTCAGGAGATGACCTCCTCCGAATGGGAAAGCCTCTGCGACCGTTGTGGTCGCTGCTGCCTTCACAAGCTCGAAGATGAAGACTCCGGTGACGTCTATTACACATCCGTAGCCTGCAAGCTGCTGGACACCCATAGCTGCCAGTGCACGGATTACCCCCACCGGAAACAGAAAGTCCCCGGTTGTACGTTGTTAACCATCAATGATCTTGCACATTTTCACTGGCTGCCATCCACTTGCGCCTATCGATTAATCAGCGAGGGCAAGCCTCTGCCACACTGGCACCCCCTGATATCAAAATCACCGGAGTCCATTCATCAAGCCGGGATTTCCATCAGGGGCCTTGCCTGCTCAGAACTGGATATTGAGGAGGACGAACTGGAGGACTTTATCATCCCCCTGAGGGAAGTTAACGCTTAACCGGTCCACGAAGATACGTACTCACTCACCTCCAGAGCGGGTATTTTCTTTTTTGAGCCCGACGGGGTTCCAAGATAAATAAAACCCAGCAACTGTTCATTACTCTCAAGCCCGAGGCCACTGTGCATATGGGGGCTATAACAGACCGTTCCTGTTCTCCAGATAGCTCCCAGCCCCTGGGCATGAGCCCCCAGCAAAATGGATTGAACCGCAGCACCAACGGACAGCTGTTGTTCGATTTCCGGAACCTTTGGATGCTCCTGTACCCGGCATATTGGCAGTATCAGCGTGGGAGCCCTGAGTGGCAGACCACGAAAACGATCCAGAGCCTCACTGGAAAGATCGGGTTGCCCTTTCTTAGCGGCCTTTGCCATCAATTCACCCAGTAAAGCACGGGCCTCTCCGGATACTGTCAGAAATCGCCAGGGTCGTAACCGGGCGTGATCCGGCGCTCTGAGCGCCGCCGAAAACAGCAGTTTCAGCTGTTCATCCGTAGGCCCGGGAGTCGCCAGAACAGGGCTGGAGACCCTTTCCATCAACAACTCTATCCCATCCATATGCACCTCAGTATTCATCAAGCCTGATTATGTAAATTCTATAAACGGCGGTTGATCTCTTAAACCGAAACGGTAATATCATAAAGCATTTTCAGACCGCCCAAGGGAATCAGAAGTCAGATGTCTACTATAAGAACAGATACTGATGATAACAACCAGGCTGTGTGTATTTTCCGATGTTGAGACCGTGACCTGATGACCCAATCCCTATGCAGCTGACCACCCCGCCCACAAATACCTCGAACCAATGCCAGCAGGTTTCCCCAAGAACCATCGCCTATTGGGTGGTTGCTACGGCCATGGCCTACAGCCTGGCCAACCAGTACCTTCCCGCAACCCACCTGTTTATCATTGCATATTTATTTCTATTTCCAGTCACCAGCTGGGCCATCATCCGCCGGTTCACCCAGAATAAGACCAGACGCAGTATCACTTTCCTGTGCCTGGACGCACTCAATGTGGGGGCCCTGGTCACCATAACCAGCTTTCCCCTGGTGGGCAGCATGCTGTTGGCCATGATTCTGTTGAGTACATCTCTTTATCTGTTTGGGCTCGTGGGCATAGGGCTGGTTCTACCCCCGGCCCTGACCGCAATGATTGCCAGCCACTTCTTTGTCCCTGTGCAGACATCACCGGTAACCGCCTCCGATGCCACCTTTATCAGCCTTCTTGGTGCCACTGTCTATATGGGGTTTCTGGCACTGAATCTGAGAAAAAGAGAGAACGATTTCAGAATCATCCAGGACAACGCCCGGCAGCAGAAACTCCACTACACCCGCCTGGCCAGCAGCCTTTCAAAATACCTGTCTCCCCAAGTGTGGGAGTCTATTTTTTCCGGCAGGCGCAGCGTCAAACTGGAAAGCCAGCGCAAGAAAGTGACCGTTTTTTTCTCTGACATCAAAGGCTTTACTGATCTGGCTGAAGAGCTTGAACCTGAAGCTCTGACCGACCTGCTGAATACCTATCTCAATGATATGTCCCGCATTGCGCTGAAACATGGCGGCACTATTGATAAATTTATCGGTGACAGCATCATGGTCTTTTTTGGCGACCCGAAAACCAGAGGCCCAAGGAAGGATGCCCTGGCTGCGGTTTCCATGGCCATTGAGATGCAAAAGCACATGCAGGTGCTGCGCAAACAGTGGTCTGACAAGGGGATTGAAAGCGCCCTGAAAATTCGTATTGGTATCAACACAGGGTATTGCACGGTGGGTAATTTTGGCGCCGAATCCCGTATGGACTATACGCTGATCGGCCGTGAAGTGAACCTGGCCAGTCGGCTTGAAAGCTCCGCAAGGCCAAACCAGGTTCTCCTGTCCCACGAAACCTGGTCCCTGGTTCGGGATGTCATCCTCTGCCGGGCAATGGGTGACATTCAGGTCAAGGGATTCAGCCGCCCTATTCCCACCTACCGGGTCATTGACCTGCGTCGAAACCTGGGTGCCCAGAAGAGTTACTTTGAACATGAGGCCAGAGGTTTCTCTCTCAGCCTTGATACCAATGGCATTAATGAAGAGGAGCGCAAGAAGATCATTCTTACGCTGGACGAAGCCACCCGAAAACTGAAGCGGGATCAGCTTCCCTCCACGGCAAAGCCTGCTACCAGGAAAGCCACTACGGGCAGAGGCACCCATCAGGGCAGCCGTTGAAGAGTTTTCGTCGGATCAATCTCAGAAACACTACCAATAGACAGACTCTGTGTCTGAATCATCATGAGCATCAGTCCCAATGCCAGAGTCGCTATCTGTGAGTTCATCCATCCTACAAGGATCACCAACAAAGGGAGACTCCCATCTCCCATCGGAGATCCGATGATGTTGAGACTGGTCACTATACCCTGAAACCCTCTGCTGACTGGCCTCCCGGGAAAACCAGGTTGCCTTACCCCCAACTTTATAGCAACGGACACCCTCCCAAACTGCACCCACAGCCGCAGTATAAGGAGCTGTTTTTAACAACAATGGCCAGGTCACCAAGACAGCGCCACAGGCACACCATTTACCAAATGTGGAGCCAATCTCTGCAAGCTTGATAGAATATTGGTTAATACTTCTGGACTGAAGCGGGTTGTCAGGGCTACGAAATTTATTGGCCAGGCCAATCGCTCCTTTGCAAACTGCACCTACGGGGAGCCCAACTACTCGACCAAAAGCATAACCAGCTGCCTTTCCCATGATCACCTGCAACCTGAAAGGAGCCAAGGCTCCGTTATAAGCACCGGCAATAATACCAGCACCTACTGCCGAGGCGGTCCTCATCGCCTGGCAGAAGCTATTATCAAAAGCGGTCTGCCCTACTGTCATCGCTGTCATATTTTCCTCCTTGATGGACACCACGGACAGCCCCCTTCAACCTTAACCCGCATATTGCATGAAGTGTCGAGCTTATCGCTCTGCTATTTTTTCGGCTGACACATTTTGTCGACACATTCATGCTCATTGCCTGGATTTGTCGACAAAATGCTGTCATGGCGGAAAAAGAGCTAGCGACAAGCCGACGAGCGTCCCTATGACAAATTGTCTTTTTACGCTTTTCTCCTCCCCCCCCTTGAAAGACGTGGGATAATCGCTTTTTTATAGCGGCTTCATGCAATATGCGGGTTAAGACTCCTCCACAAGCTGAGGCGATATCAAAGCTTCCATAAGATAATCGTATTGTAAAGCCAATCGTTCCATGACCTCTCCTCTTAACCCGATTCCAAAAGGCGATCATCATACTAATGTCTAACAAAGGAGAATGGCCTGACCATATCGTTAGCAAAACTGACACATCAAGCTATTTTGAGCCCCTTCAACGCACTTTGGCTTCTTGCAGTGAATGAAGTGCTTTCAAAAAAGAAGGGCTTTCGACCATTAGCTAATTCCTGAATCAAAGTTAAACACATACTCTCAGGCTAACCATCAACCAGGAAGGCTAACCATGATATTAAAAATTGGAACATGGAATACACAAGGAAGCCCAACCAGCAGCCCAGATAAGCTGAAGGAATTCAAATACCTTGCAAACAAGTGTGATGTACTTTGCCTTCAGGAAGTGGGCCCTGCGACTAAACTTAAACAGTTGAAGGATAGCCTTTCTGATCACACATTTTACTTTCAACCCCAGGCTGGTGCATTAAACGAACGATGCACAACAGCCATTGTGATAAAAAACAAAATTGCCCTTAGCAAATCAACAAGTCAATCATTCTTGAGTATGTCTTGCGGGCGAAGTGCCATAAGCGTTGCTACTAAAACCCCCTTAATTGTTGCCAGTATTCACTGCACAGCTGATGGAAAAGCCATGGATAGATCGCTTGCCATGAGAGCCATATACCGGGCCAACAAAAAATCTCCTATCTTCCTTGCTGGAGATTTCAACTGCGAAACCAGTAAAAACAAGTTAAATTGTGGCTCACAAAAAAGACCGGTTATATTCAATGTCAACCGATCAAAGCAGGCGACCCACAGGAAAGGCAAAGAGCTCGATTACTTCTTAACTCGGGGAACAACAGAAATATCAACAAACCTCAACCCAATGAAAACCTCTGATCATGAGGCCGTGATAACCGATATCGAAACCCCATGATACATGTTGATACCAAAGTCAAAAGCCTGCCTGTTTCACAACAAGCTTTATCCATCGGGCACGATTGAGGATAGAGTTTTATTGCCGGATAAACCGAAGACAATCAGGCCGGGCTGCCAGGGTACTCCGCCAGGGGTTGATATCCAGTCCCCCCCGCCTCAGGTACTGGGCATACACCGTTAGCTCTTTAATGCTGAATCTGGCCCGCAAATCCATAAACACCCGCTCAACACACTGCTCATGAAACTCCTGATGGTTTCGAAAGGAACAGATGTATTTCAGGAAAGCACCATGATCAATGGCTTCTCCCTGATAACTGACCACCAGGGTTCCCCAGTCTGGCTGACCCGTCACCGGGCAGTTGGACTTCAGCAGGTGGGTATTGATGGTTTCCGTTTTCTCACTGCTGCAACCAGGGTCTCGGGACAACAGGTCCGGCTCATACTGATAGCAATCTACCACAATGTCCTGCTGGTCAATATTGATCCCGGGAGCATGATCAAAGCCACGGGCCTGAAACGCCTCAACGGTCATCAATGTCACGGTTAAAGGCGCCCTGGCCACCTTGCTCAGGTCTTTTTCCAACAGGTCTCTCACCTGCTCATCACTGGCAAAGTGAGACTGATTGAACGAGTTCAGATACAGCTTGAAAGACTTGGACTCAATCAGGCATTCCGATTCACAGGGCAATTCAAACTGGGCCACCCTGACCACCGGCTTGCCGGAGGGGTTTAACCAGGAAAGTTCATAGGCATACCAGAGGTCCCGCCCCTGAAAAGGCAGGTCTCCATGAATGCCCAGGGCTTCCCGCTTGGGTTGCCTCTGAATCGGATAAAGCAGGCCAGGATCATATTCCTGCTTGTATTCGCTGGCCTTCCCCAGGGGTGAAGCGTGCAGCGCTTCTTCCTGGGCACATTCCTGATTACTTTTTTGATCCGCTTTTTGATGACTCATCAAAACATCACTCATACATCAACTTCTCAGGCCCCGGCCCGTTTTCAACAGGTAAAGGCTGTATGCCCCTGCCAGCAAAATCGCCAGCAGCATCATGGCAAATGACCAGCCAATATCAATCCCCCCGGCCTCTCCCAGCAGGCCGTAACGGAACGTATTGACCTGATAGAGTATGGGATTAAGCATGGACAGTTTTTGCCAGAAGGCGGGCAGGATTTCAATGGAATAAAACACCCCTCCAAGGTAGGTCATGGGCGTAAGAACAAAAGTGGGAATAATGGAGACATCATCAAACTTCCGGGCAAAAATTCCGTTAATAAAACCACCCAGGGAAAACAGGGTAGCCGTCATCACCACCGCCAGCAGAGTGGCCAACAGATTATAGACGTCAATCTTCACGAAAAAGAGGCCCAGGGCCATTACAATGGCACCGGTAATCACACCCCGCGCCACACCTCCAAGCACATACCCCGCCAGAATGATCCAGTCCGGCACCGGAGACACCAGCAGTTCCTCAATACTCTTCTGGAACTTGTTACTGAAAAAGCTTGATGCCACATTACTGAAGCTATTAGTGATCACTGACATCATCACCAGCCCGGGCAGCACATAGGTCATGTAACCAAACCCGCTCATGGTGCCAATACGGGAACCGATCACCGCTCCGAAAATCACAAAATAGAGCACCATGGAAATAGCTGGCGGCAACAGAGTCTGGGGCCAGATCCGCATAAAGCGGCGGACTTCCTTGGCAAAAATAGTCTGAAAAGCAACCCAGTGGTACCGGTATTCAGCAAAATCACGGGCAGCAGACTGTGGATTCACTCCTGACATTTTACTCCTTTTCCCCCCGGGTCATGTTCACAAACAGCTCCTCAAGCCGGTTGCTTTTATTTCTCATACTGGCCACTTCAATTTTGAAATCACTGAGCTGGCGAAACAGGTCATTCACTCCCTTGTGTTTATCCACCTCAACCTCAAGGCTGCTATTGTCCACTTTACGAACCTTGTAGCCCGCAAATGTAGGCAGGGCCTGCACCGGCTCGCGCAAATCCAGCACAAAACTCTCTTTCTGAAGACGGTTGAGCAGCGCTTTCATGGTGCTGTTCTGGACAATCTCCCCCTGGTCAATAATCGCAATATTCCTGCACAGCTGCTCCGCTTCTTCCAGATAGTGGGTAGTCAGGATGATCGTAGTGCCCTGTTCATTAATCTCCTGGATAAACTCCCAGAGGCTGCGACGCAGCTCTATATCGACCCCGGCGGTGGGTTCATCGAGAATCAGCAACTCGGGTTCATGGATCAGAGCCCGGGCAATCATCAGTCGGCGCTTCATCCCGCCGGACAACATCCGCGACTGAATGGACCGCTTATCCCAGAGCCCCAGTTTTTTCAGATAATGATGAACCCTGGGACGTGCCCGCCCGGCGGAAATACCATAATACCCGGCCTGGCTGACGAGAATATCTTCCACTTTCTCAAACTGATTAAAGTTGAACTCCTGGGGAACCACTCCCAGTGATCGCTTGGCCTGCACCAGCTCCCGTTCAATATTGTGGCCAAACACAGAAACCGACCCGGAAGACTTCCGCACCAGGGAGGAAATAATGCCGATGGTGGTGGACTTGCCTGCCCCATTGGGCCCCAGTAGAGCAAAGAAATCCCCGGAAGACACGGTCAGGTCAATGCCTTTCAAGGCAACAAATCCATCGTCGTAGACTTTTGTCAGATTGGATATGGCCAATGCCTGGCCAGAGCTGTTCAAGATAGTTGTCCTCAACCCTGAGAGTACGGTTAGTCAAACGCCCTATATTATTATATTTTTGAATTTAAAATAATTTTTAATGCTTAAAACGGCTATCAAAAATACTGAAGTACCCACCAGGAAGCTCAACGGACTCCCACTAAGTGGCAGCAATAAGTGAAGAGAGCGCCTCTTTCAGGCTGGGGTATTGAAACTCAAAACCGGACTGAAGCAGCCGCTCCGGGATAACCGCCTGACCTTCCGTCAAAAGGCTTGCGGACTCACCCAGCGCCAGCTTGAGAGCAAAAGACGGTGTTCTGATAATCCCGGGACGACATAATGCTGATGCCAGCTCCCGGGCAAACTCCTGATTGCTCACGGGTACCGGGGCTGTAGCGTTGTAGACGCCCCTGGCGTCAGGCTGCTGGACCAGATAACGCAAAATAGCCACCATGTCATCCCGGTGAATCCAGGACATCATCTGCTGCCCGTCACCAATAGGACCTCCCATCCCCAGCCGAAAAGCCGGCAGCATTTTCTGAAGAGCGCCTCCCTCCGGGTGAAGAACGACCCCCGTTCTGACAATGCAGGTACGCACTCCCAGCGCTTCCCCCCTTTTGGCCACCTGCTCCCAGCGAGTACAGAGCGATGCAGCAAAGCCTTCTCCCGGCCCTGCCTGCTCGTCCAGCCGGACATCAGACGGATGACTTCCATAAAAGCCAATGGCAGAGCCACTGATCAGACAACCGGGACGACTTTCCATCCGCTCAATCAAATCCACCAGTTCAGAAGTGGTACCCACACGGCTTTCCAGTAGCACCGCTTTTCTTGCAGGGCTCCACCGGTGATCCATAATGCCTTCACCCGCAAGATTGACCACCCCATCAAAATAGACTGAAGGGTTTACCGCTGAAAGGGAAGTGATGTGCTGAACACTGTCTGTGAGGACTTTTTTGACCTCCCTGGCATGCTGACGACTCAGAACATAAACCTGATGTCCATCTTCTAGCCAGTCTCTAACCAGTCGTTGCCCAATAAACCCGGTTCCTCCAGTAATCAAAAATCGCACGGTTTGCACCCCATTAGGCCGATCTTTTCACAGCATACTAAAGCCTGTAATTCCTCCGCAAACTGCGACCAGAGAGCAAGCCCGCTCATTTGAGTGAAATCCTTGACAGCCACACCCCAAAAGAAACACTATGTAACACTAAATAAATAGATATTTACAAAACATACACCCAAATAGATAACAAAACCCAGTCAAATCAACCAGCCATTCAGAAACCATTAAGCTTTGTCTTCTATGATTCACCCAGTCAGACGACAAACGTCCGGCAACATCATCAACCAACCAGGCACTCTGCATGATCTATCAGAATCCAGGCGACACAGACTCACTGATTAAATTTAAACGCAGGTATGAAAACTACATTGGAGGACGCTGGACAGCTCCCGTCAAAGGACAGTACTTTGAAAATATCACTCCAGTAACCGGAGAGACCTTCTGCGAAGTTCCCCGCTCAACCAGTGAAGACATTGACCTGGCTCTGGATGCAGCACACGCTGCGAAGTCTGCCTGGGGAAAGACATCCGTCACCACCCGTTCCAACCTACTACTGAAGGTGGCTGACCGAATCGAAGAAAACCTGGAAGCCCTGGCTGTTGCCGAAACCTGGGATAATGGTAAAGCGGTTCGGGAAACCCTGGCTGCTGATATCCCCCTCTCCGCAGACCACTTCCGTTACTTTGCAGGCTGTATTCGTGCACAGGAAGGCTCAACGGCCGATATCGATGAGCACACGGCTTCTTACCACTTCCATGAGCCTCTTGGTGTTGTTGGCCAGATCATTCCATGGAACTTCCCTCTGTTGATGGCCGCCTGGAAGCTGGCCCCTGCCCTGGCCGCAGGTAACTGTGTCGTACTCAAGCCTGCTGAACAAACACCGGCTTCCATCCTGGTACTGATGGAGTTAATTGGAGACCTGTTCCCTGCAGGTGTCATTAACGTCGTTAATGGTTACGGTCCAGAAGCAGGAGAAGCGCTCGCCACCAGTACGCGAATCGCCAAAATTGCCTTCACCGGTTCAACACCTACCGGCTCACATATCCTCAAGTGCGCCTCTGCCAACATTATTCCTTCGACGGTTGAGCTGGGCGGCAAGTCTCCCAATATTTATTTTGAAGATATCCTGAAGCAGGAAGACGATTATCTGAGCAAGTGCGTTGAAGGCACCGTGCTGGCCTTCTTTAACCAGGGTGAGGTTTGCACCTGCCCTTCCCGCGCCCTTATTCAGGAATCCATTTACGACGACTTCATGTCAATGGTGGTTAAGCGCACCCAGAGCATTAAACGAGGAAACCCTCTTGATACCGATACTCAGGTAGGCGCCCAGGCTTCCCGTGAACAATTTGACAAAATCATGGGATACCTAGAGCTGGGCAGGAAAGAAGGCGTAGAATTCCTTACCGGCGGACAGGCGGAAAACCTGGGGGGCTTTGAGAATGGCTTTTACATTCAGCCAACCCTGATGAAAGGCCGCAACAACATGCGGGTATTCCAGGAAGAAATCTTTGGCCCGGTCATTGGCGTCACCACGTTCAAAGATGAAGCTGAAGCCCTGGCCATTGCCAATGATACCGAGTACGGCCTGGGCGCCGGCGTGTGGACCCGGGATATCAATCTGGCTTACCGGATGGGCAGAAACATTGAAGCAGGACGCATCTGGACTAACTGCTATCACGCTTACCCAGCCCACGCCGCCTTTGGAGGCTACAAAAAGTCAGGCGTTGGACGTGAGACCCACAAAAAGACACTGGAAGCCTACCAGCAGACCAAGAATATTCTGGTCAGCTATGACACCAACCCTCTGGGCTTCTTTTAATCAACTCGACAACGACCCTGGGGTGGGGTAGCTCCAGGGTAACGGCTCCTTGCGTTACTCTAGCTCCTGCTTCCATGCAGTCGTACATTTCCAGGATACCGTCCATCCCTGGCCATACCCCGAGAATTGCTCCACGGTAACTGCTCCTTGCATTACTCTAGCTCCTGCTTCCATGCAGTCGTGCATTCTCGGGATACCGTCCATCCCGCCATACCCTGGAAATTGCTCCACGGTAACTGCTCCCGGCGTTACTCTAGCTCCCACATCCATGTGGTCGTGCATTTCCAGGATACCGTCCATCCCTGGCATACCCCAAGAATTGCTCCACGGTAACTGCTCCCGGCGTTACTCTAGCTCCCACATCCATGTGGTCGTGCATTCTCGGGATACCGTCCATCCCGCCATACCCTGGAAATTGCTCCTGCATTTCCAGGATACCGTCCATCCCTGGACATAAAAAAACCCGGGCTCCCTCAAACCCGGGTTTTACTGGCTGGCACTGATGAAGGCTCCCGCTTCTGTTTGTTATATCCCTTCTGGAGATAATGGACTGGTCTCAAGGATCCGGAGCAGGCTGTGAATTATTTTTTGGTACCTGCTCTCATTGATCTCTTTTACGGAGCCAATAATACGTAATACCCGACACGAATTTATTGATTTACATCAATTATTTTCGGTTTTTACCTATCCAACCCAAAATACTGCCCTTTCTACATTACACTCCCTTCTGGCCATCCTGATAAAACGTAAATTTACGTCTATCCTACAGAGCAACTCTACTTTCACATCCCGCCCGTTTTTTTTCATGAGTATCCAGAGGGCTGACGGGCTTATGCCTTGAAACCTCCTGGAGCTTCCTTCCGGAGTCACCTTCATGGTCAAGAGCGCATTCGGTACGCTGCAAAAGATTGGCAGGGCTCTCATGTTGCCTGTGGCCGTTCTGCCGGTTGCAGGCATCCTGCTAGGTGTTGGCAGCGCTGGTTTCTCATTCATCCCCGACCTTATCTCCAGCATCATGGCCCAGGCAGGGGGCTCGGTATTCGGCAATCTCCCGGTAATATTTGCCATTGGCACGGCCATCGGCCTCACCGAAAATGATGGCGTCTCCTCGGTTGCGGCCGTTGTCGGTTATGCCATCATGCTGGGCACCATGGGGATTATGGCTACCCAACTCGGGTTTGAGCCCAGCACTGTGATGGGCATTGACTCCATTGATACCGGCGTGTTTGGCGGCATCATTGTCGGGGTACTCGCCGCTGCCATGTTCAACCGTTATTACAAGATTCAGCTTCCCGAGTACCTGGGATTTTTTGCCGGTAAGCGCTTTGTTCCCATCGCCACTGGGGTTCTGGCCATTTTTCTGGGTGTGCTGCTTAGCTTCATATGGCCTCCGGTGCAATCCTTGATTGACGCCTTTTCCCAGTGGTCCGTTACTGAAAACCCGGTGCTGGCAGGGTTTATCTATGGCGTCATCGAACGGGCACTGATTCCCTTCGGATTACACCATATCTGGAATGTGCCTTTCCAAATGGAGATGGGAGAGTTTATTGATGCCTCCGGCAATGTTTTCACCGGTGACATTGCCCGCTTCTTTGCCGGTGACCCCACAGCAGGCTTCCTTGCCGGTGGCTACCTGTTCAAGATGTTTGGGCTTCCTGCCGCCGCTATTGCCATGTGGCACTGTGCCAAACCTGAAAACCGGGCCAAAGCGGGTGGTATCATGCTGTCTGCAGCACTAACCTCCATGCTGACCGGCATTACCGAACCCATTGAATTTTCATTCCTGTTTGTCGCCCCGGTGTTATATGGCATTCACGCCTTACTGGCAGGCCTGGCCTTTGCCATTACCAATTACCTGGACATCAAAATGGCCATGTCGTTTTCCAACGGCCTGATTGATTACGTTCTTTATTTTGGGATTGCCACAAAACCCATTTGGATCATTATCCTGGGTCTCGGTTATGCCGTGCTTTACTATGTGATTTTCAGGGTCGTCATCCTGGCCATGAATCTGAAAACACCAGGAAGAGAGGATGAGAGTGAAGCCGCAACACGGGTAGAACCGTCCAACGAGCTGGCCACCCACCTGGTTCATGCATTTGGAGGGAAGAACAACATCAAAAACCTCGACGCCTGCATCACCCGCCTCAGGGTAACGGTTAACCAGCCCGATGATGTCGATATTGATCGCATAAAGCAATTGGGTGCCACTGCGGTGGTCGTTGTAGGACAGAACATGCAGGCCATTTTTGGCCCCAGGTCCGATAACATCCGCACCGAAATGCAGGAAGCATTGAGATCGATGTGAACCCCAAAAAAAGGAGCATCACTGATGCCCCTTAACCGGGACAGAAGAGGATAATTCTAATTCACAGAAAGTATCCTAATCCTGAAGCCCCATGACCTCATCATAGCTTGGAGGTCGCGTGGAAAACGCGGCCTGAAATACGGCTCTCGAGTCAACTATCTTGAAAAACTCCGCTGCAAACATCTGCATCGATTGCCTCAGTTGCATTAGTTCAGATCTGATCTGACAATTCCCTCTTCAAAAAAGGGAAGGGTTACCGATTTAGATAGAGGGTGAAATCACTGAAATCTAAATCGTAAAAAGGTAACCCTTATGATTCATACTAATCA
>NZ_JBLYZI010000042.1:0-43281 GCF_057680865.1 Endozoicomonas sp. Z74 | reverse complement strand
ACAAAATACCTGTCTCGTTACCTCGGGTGGAAAAGGTTTCTTAAAACTCAACTCTTCTCAGAGGAGGCTTTTTTAGATCAAGTTTCTATACATTGGGTAGAGCAACACTTAATTTGAACAGCGCCGGGCGCTCTGATTATCAAATGATCCAGGCATTTCCTGCCCTGTTTCCATCTGGTAAATCAAATCAAGAACAGGGATCCATGGGGTTAAACCGGTTACTGCATCAGTACTTTTAAGAATCCTTTGCAGAGAATTATGTACTGCTTCTTGATTGTTATCAACAAAGTTGAGCCAGAATTCAATTAACAAGGTATCCCGAGCGTCATGTATAGTATCTTTAAGTTCAATACTTATTAGATGGCCCTGGTCACTGAGTTTTGACTTGATATGTTCTTGGATTGTTGTTCTGGACGTATCTGTTTTTGACGACAGTGGATCATGCTGTGGGCTAACCCTTTTTTTAAGCCTTTGTGTTTTTACAAGCTGTCTTGCTAAATACAGCGTTCTCCATAGGTGATGATTTGGAGAGAGCTGGTAGGGTAAAATTATCTCATGCCAGGCTATAAAGGCCGAGACTTCTTCTCTTGCGGCGTATTCGATAATGAGAAAGTGCAAAAATGGGATGGAGCTTCCTGGCTCAATATTTTCAACGTCCTCTGGACTGAGAAGCTGCCATGCTTCTGCTGGTGTAAAATAGGTTTGAATGAGTTGAAATAATCCTTGTGCCTGCTCTGTAGTACCTGTCATTTCTTTTTGCGTCGGCTTTAGCTTTTCTCTTTGTTCATAAATAATTTTTTCCTCTCTCTCTGTGTATTCTAGCGTCAATTGGTCAGCACTTTCTGGGTAAACCTCATTTTCTGGTTGGTTTTCAAAGGTAATGTCGAGGGAGGGAGTATTGTGCGGAGCGTCTTTCAAAAGATCTTGAGCAGTTGCTTCTAAGGTTAAAGCTTGGCCCTTTTGAACCACATTTCTATATCTCAAAAGGCTGAAAGGCCTGGCGACGAGGTGCTTCCCGTTAGTCATTGTTAATGCTTTGGCGTTTTCTGATATTTCATCAGCAGTCATTGGTGGAAGCTCATTTTCCATGGGTGGAGCTTGTTTTTGTTCTTCGTCCGGCGTGACAATCCTGGGCGTTGGTGGTGGCTTATTGTTTTCCCCAGGGCCTGGAGGTGGTTTTCCCCCCGATCCCCCGCCTGAAGCAGATGCTCCTCCCCGATTGATTACTGATGTAACCGTCGGTTGATTGTCTTGTTGTTCTCTTGAGTGTTTGCCAGCTCTCTGCTGTTGAGTTTCAGAATGTTTATGATTGCGTTTGCTACCCCCTTTTCGGCCATAGTTGGTCAATGGTGGAGAGTTGGGGTTGAGCTCTTGCTGGTATTCTTGAATTGGATCCGGAAAAAGCTGTTCCCTAAGGCTGACAGGAAGCACGTTAACAAACCATGACAGGGATTGTGTCAATGCTTCAAACCAGGTGTCTGTGCTGTTGGACTCCCTGAATATCCAGGGGCCTCTGATGAATCCAGCTGTCCATTGATAACCGGTTTGGTTGCTGCTGTTGCCAAAGGGAACCCCTGAGTGGTCTGGGCCAAGGTCGAATGAGTCAAATCCTCTCATAAAGTAACTGGGTGTGGTGCGAAGTCCCGGGAAAAGGCCACCGGAACGATTTTTGATATCCCACTCTACTGAATACTGTGACCCACCGCCCGGGTAAAAAGGATCATTACCCGGGAATGAGTCATCTCCATCTTGATCGGATTTATCCCGGTCAGACTCAATAGCAGGGAACGAATGGTTGACCGGAGGTGTCATATTTCTGGAAAACAGCGGTGTATCAACTTGCTGACAGTTACCTTTCTGGAAGGGTAACCAGATAATGACCAGTAGGGTTGCCGTCATCTTGCTAATGGGCTTCATCTGTTTTTATAGGGGCCAAGCATATGGAGTTGTTCAGTCTAGAATGCTTTCGCAAGGCATCAAGAAGTCAGGGGTAATTATCCCGGTACTGAAGGAGGGCATCATGCCAGAAAAACTCGAATCCACTGATACTCCGGCCCTGGTGGTGGATCTGGACCAGATGGAGGCCAATTTGCAGAAAATGCAGGCATATGTTGATAGCACTGACAGGGTGCTTCGACCTCACACCAAGGCCCATAAAATTCCTGAAATTGCCGCCATGCAGCTGGCACTGGGGGCAAAGGGCGTTTGTGTATCCAAGTTGGGAGAAGCCGAGGTGATGCTGGCGGGAGGGGTGGATGATGTATTGATCACAACTCCGGTGGCGAACCCCCTGAAGATTGCCCGGCTTATCAACTTGTGTCGGGCGTATCCTGAAGCACGGCTTATTCAGGTGATTGATCATGAAGTTCATGCGCTTGCTATCAATACAGCAGCCATGGAGGCAGGGGTTGTAGTAGAAGTGTTGGTGGAAGTTGAGTGTGGCCAGCTACGGTGTGGTGTTCTGCCAGGGGAAAACCTTCTGAGACTGATTCAGCAGATTTCAGGACTGCCTGGGCTATGCTGGCGGGGCCTTCAGGCATATTCTGGACATTTGCAACATATTCATGGCTACCAGAAACGGGTTCAGATGGCCCGGGATGCGGTCCGACCCGTATTTGATTTTATAGAGCAGAATCTGGTGCCTGCCGGCCTGAGCCCCGAGATTGTTTCTGGCGGGGGCAGTGGCACCTATGATGCCTGCAACGGAATGGGTTTCACTGAACTTCAGGCGGGTTCCTACCTCTTTATGGATTGGGATTATCACACCATTGGGGCTCGGGATGGTGATGAGATCTATCGAGACTTTGCCTGCTCCCTGAAGGTCTGGACAACAGTGATCAGCCAGCCTGAGCCCTCAAGGGCTGTTGTGGATGCGGGAATGAAATGCCTGTCCATTGATTCCGGGATGCCCAGGGTTGAAGGGCGGAATGATATTGAGTATCGAACGGGCGGCGATGAGCACGGGATACTTCACTTTTCAGATCCGGATGAAACCTTTGAAATAGGACGGCGCCTTCTGATGATTCCCAGTCACTGCGATACCACACTGAACCAGTTTTCCACCCTCTATGGTATTCGTAAGGGTGTGGTTGAGAAGCAATGGATCATTGAAGGGCGAGGGAGGAGTGATTGAGCTTTCTGGCAGGGCGCATGGTTTTTGGCGGTGAAACTAACCGGGCGATCAATTGTCAAAGGGGGCACGGGGTGGTATTGCGCCTTAAGGGGGATAGAGAGTCCAGTTAAGAATAATAATCAGTGAGAAGTGGTATGCAACCTATAGTCAGCTCTGGGCAAGCTTTATCCTTGACGGTAGAAAGTGCTGAAATCAAGGAGAAAGAGGATGAGGACTTCTTATTTCAGGCTTTTGACCGGTCGCTGAAACCCAAAGACGACTCCGATGAGTTGTTTTTGGAAAAAGAGGCTGATAGAGCCGAATCCCACATTAACCGTATGCAAAACCATTATGGCAGTTCAGATGTGTATTATGCCGCCCGGCATTATTTCTTATCAAAAGACAAGTTTCCGGATGAAATAGAAGCGGTAAAACAACTTTGCCGGAAAGGAAAATACCCCGCCCCCGAGATAATGTCGTCGTGGCTGAAAAACAGGCAGTGGTTTACTTGTCTGATGGTATTGCACTACGCTGGAAGGCCTACTGAAAGTTACAGTGATGCTCAATTGGGACTGACTCAATATGAAGGGGTTTTCAGACAAAATAGCTTTTATCGCGCAGTAATGAATAAACTCAGAGAGTGCTACGGTTGCAGAACCTATGAATGCTATCAGCAGTTTATGAACTGGTTGATTCAGCTTGATACGATTACAGATGCAAACCCGCCTCTGTCTATTATTGATCACTTAACTCTGGGTTATAAGTCTATTCGGCCCGAGCTTTGTAAAAGCCTGGGTGGGGAGGTTGAGAAAAGCTCAATCCCTGTATACGACCCTAATCTTACATTTTTTGGCGCTTCAATTACCCGTTATCCTATCCGCTTTTTTTATTTGAAAGCCAGTGTTATCAAAGCGATGTTGAATTATGCACCGGATGGTTATGCCATCAGGCTGGTATCAGATTGGTTGAACTCTGGTGAGTTTCAGGCAATACGTCAGGGGATTTTTCAACAAAACTATTATCCTCTTAACACATTTCACCATGAGTGCTATCCATGGAATTTGATCCTTGAGCCAATAAGTCATTGCCTCCCTGACATTCAGGGAGGAGTACTGCATGAAAAAATGTCAGAAGCCTTTGTTTTTCCTGAAAGTCGCGCCGATTTTGATCAGCCTTTGAATATCCGTAATGTGGATTTTTGTTTTGGACGGACATTAAAAAAGACGGTGGACAGTAAAAATATTTATATAAAAATACAGTTAAAAAATGAGAGTGATGATGACTTTTATCGAAGTTTTGCCCGTCTTAAGGTGATCCATGAAATGAGGGATGAGGCAGCTCTGGAGAGCACCTGCGTCACACCGGGTTCATTATTCTGGATTGATGTTCCACAGCAGTTTTTAAATGATTCCGCTTTAAGTGAGCAGGATAAAAAAAGTGTATTGAATCTTACAGGGTGTGAGCTTCGGCTGGCCATGGTATTTGAAACACCTGAAAATATTGATTATGAGCAGTATGTTTATGATGTCAGTCAACCGGAACATTTGAAGGCGGGACTGGCAACCTATGCCCGGGATTATGGCCGGTTGTGGAAAAGAGGTTTGCTTGGTCCTCCTGCTATTAATGCTTTTCATTGCGGCAGGGACAGGGCGTATATCACTATCGCCCCTTTTGCCGGAACTTACAGCGAGGGGTGTCTGGACAGCTGGAATCAGGAGGCTACCAATCATCCCAATGTGGGCGGGATAAGGCTGGGTATGCGTGATATGTCGGATATCCGGACTCCTGGTGAAATTAAACATCTTTATTTTGGTGGCAATGGAGTAAGGCCCGGAGAGCCGGGATTCCAGAAAAAAGTACAGATCAATGAACTGGCAAGAGCCGCCCAGGGTCTGGTGCTTCTTTATGGACGCAGTTTGGGAAAGACATTTGACATTGAGTGTCAGGCGTCAATGGATGGCATTGCCAGGGATATCTGCAGTCTTTTGTCGGATCTGTTCAGCTTTTCCATGCCCCTGAGTAAAGAACGTTGCCAGCAGCTGATGCTGGAAGATGATTTGTTGAATCAGTGTTCCCGTGAGATCGGTTACTGGTTGGCGGAGAGCGCACCTTTTGTTGCTGATATCCGGGCTGGGGAAATCAACCGTCGTGTGTATCCTCATTTGCCGGAAAAGATGAAGAGCGCCATTCTTCCTGGGGATATGATGGCGGACCTTGCTGATAGCGGTTTTATCGACAGTGTACATTGTTCACCCGGTAATCGATTAGGTCCCCGTGCAGGTCGTATGCCGCTGATCGCCCTGAATGCCATCATTGCCAAGTTGCTGGTGCAGGGCACCCTTGAGATGGTGCGCCAGGAAAACAACACAAGGCTTGAAGATCTCAAAACATTAGCTGGTCAGTCTCTGGTCGTATAACTGCGTAGACTTCTGGGTTTGGATAGGCTTTGCCCGGCACGGTGTTGCGTTTTCTCTGTAGTTCGTTTCGGTATTGTTTGACTGTAACCTGTTTAAACCGTGTACTGGTTGTTTTTTAAGTACTTGCTTCCACTCTATTTCCCCCTCCTACCCTGTATGGTTTCAGCCCATAGCTGCAATACCGGTAACCCCTTGATTAAAAAAAGAGAATAGCCTTCAGGACAATGATCTTGAAGAGCTCCGAGTCCCCGGAGTGACTGGAAGTAACAAGCCCTTAAAACTGTTTGTGTCGTACGAGGATTGTTGAGATATGTGGAACCGATTGAATAAGTCGATGATGGTTTGCCAGATGATGTTTGGCTTGTCTTTTTACGGGGTGATGGTCATCCTCACCCGCTTTTTCCTGGAAGACCTGGGGTACAGCGAAGCAGACACCATGATGGTGGTGGGGGCATTTTCTTCTATCGGTCCACTGTTTGCCATTGCCGGCGGATTTATTGCGGATAAATTCCTGGGGGCCTACCGTTCCCTGACCATCAGCTACGCCGGGTTTACCGTGGGCTATGTTCTGCTGGTGATGGGAGCTTCCTCGGCCAATGTGCCCATGAGCCTGGTGGGCATTGCCCTGGCCAGTTACTCCCGTGGCCTGATGTCACCTACTTATCCAAGCTTGTACAAAAGAACCTTTGCTACCGAGGAAGACTTTGAAAACGGGTATCCGGTGAACTACTCCGTTAACAATGTGGGGGCATTTCTGGGACAGTACCTTTTCCCCATGTTTGTTTTGGCCATCGGGTTTAATGGCAGCTTCACCCTGTCGGCGGTTATGGCTTTTGTAGCGGTGGCGACACTGGTGATCTCACGTAAGCCACTGGTGGCCGTTGCTGCTGATATTGATCAGAAGCCGGTTAGCCTGGTGAACTGGGTAGCCTTTATTCTGGTTTCAGTGGGCATGATCAGCCTGGTGTTCTTCATGTTTTCCAATATGGAAACCGGGCAGTACATCGTTTACGCCATTGGTGCCGCAGCCATTGTCTACTTTATTTTCAACATGATCAGCTCTCCCAGGTCGGAAGCCCTGAAGATGTCCACCATCCTGATTATGACGGCTCTGACCACCGCATTTTTTGTCTATTACGGCCAGATGATGACCTCCATGACCATGGTATCCATTAATACCATGCGCGGTGATCTGTTTGGGTTCATCCCAGTGGCCCCGGAAGCCTCTATGGCCATGAACCCGCTGTGGTGTATTGTGGGTGGTCCTCTGGTGACACTGGTCTTTTCTGCTCTGGAAAAACGGAATATCCAGTTTTCTACTGCAACCCGGGTGGGCTTTGCCTTTATTCTGACAGCGGTAGCCTTTGGCATTCTGACCCTGGCGGTCAAGAGTGTCGGCAGTGATGTGGTGATTCGCCCTGAAGTGTTCCTGGCTATCCATGCATTCCAGGCGTTTGCTGAAGTCATCGTGGGCAGTATGGTAGTGGCATTTATTCTGTCTGTAGCGCCCAAGCGGATTGAGAACTTCTCTGTCAGCCTGTTTTCTGTGGCCATTGCCCTCAGTGGTATTGTGGGTGCCGTCCTGTCCACATCCATTGCCCAGGAGAAAGGACAACAGATCACCACGGACTTTGTCCAGAACGTTTACGGTGACTACTTCAGCCTGTTGACGGTTCTGGCAGTGGTGATGGCGGTGATCGCCCTGGCCGCTTCCGGCATGATCCGGAAAATTCTGGACAAGAGTGAGCAGGCTGAGCTGGATGATCAGGACGAAACCCCGGCACTGGCCTGATCACCGAACGGTAAGATTTTAATAACAGCTCCCATGTCCACCATGGGAGCTTAATAATAACAAGGCTCGAAAAACCAATGGTTCAGGTACTGTTTTCAATTAAGGCCTGAACCGCCTGATAAAAACGCTTATCCAGAACGATGGGTTCCTGCTCCAGCCATTTTTGGTCTGATTTCAGTTGTTTCAGGAGAGGGGACTGCCTGCTCTGGGCCCGGGTCAGGCTGACCCATAGCTGCTTGACAGGAAGATCAAAAAAACAGCGGTACTCCTGCCACCAGTGTGGAATCAGCAGCTTCACGGATTCCAGGGGTTTTCCCAAAGCCTCGGCCAGGTGGTAGGGAATATCAATGCCTTTCTGGTCCAGGTCCCCAAAATGCGTCCATGGACACTCCCCAATAGAAGAAAACAGCCGCTTAGCCAGCTTCTGGTTATTACCTGGCAAAAAGACGGCGACAATCCCTTCGGGAAGAGGGAAATGCTGCCAGGCGCCTTCATTCTCAATGGTGACAATATGGATCTTTGCGCCATTTGACGTATATTTCAGCGCCTCCAGTTTCTCCAGGGCGTTTTCATTCAGCAGCACTGCACCGGCAAATTCCATTTCTTCACGGCAATGAATCACTCTCCCGCCTCGAAAATGCAGCTGGATATCGGTCCGGGTTCGCAACTGCAGCACGCCGCTGTCGCGGCGTTCAATACCCGGAGGGGGATCAACTTCCTGTTTGGAGTGATTTCCCCAAAGGGCGTTGATAACCCTGCCGTGCATTGTGTCTGGCAGTGGCTCCCGGAGTCGCTCCTGGAAGAAGGCTTCTTTTAAACGGGCCTTTTCTGCAGGGCTTTGTTTACAGTCTGGTGTCATGGCTGGCTTTCCTGGGGCAGCCTTCCTTTCACACCGGAGAAAATGACATGTTCATAGGGTTCCATCAGGCGCACCATTCGATAAGTGATGCCATTTTTGGGCAGTACATTGTCCGGCGCTCCTACCAGCAGCTGCAGTGACTGATGGCCACAGAGCTCTTCCAGGGTTGCCAGCGCCCGGGCATCCAGCCGGGCGGCTTCATCAAGGAACAGGAGTCGGCTGGCGGCGTGTCCCTGGCCATAGCGCTTTTCGGTGGCCACTTCCCAGGAATGAAGTACCATTGTCAGAATTGCCAGCCCGGTACCGATGGCCTCCCCGGTGGAGAGGTTGGTGGGGTTGGCCGGTTCAAAGGTATGATGGCCGGCGCGCTGGATGAGAATGCGCAGTTGAATGTACTCCCGGTAATCCAGCAGCTTCTCTCCGGCAATGACCCCGCCGGTCTCTTTCTTGAACAGGGATTCAAGGGCGGCTTCTACGGTCATATCCGGTTGCTGGAACAGATCGGCGTAAAACTGCTGTTGGAGGGCATCCAATACCCGCTGGTAGCTGTCAATCACGTTCAGTTCGATTTTGATGGCGCGGATGGTGCCAAAAAAGACCGAGGAAAGGGCGCTGTTCAACTGGTGAATCTGCTTTCTTTCCATATTGATCCGCCGCTGGATATTGCGGCCCAGGTTATCGGATTCCGCCAGGAACTGTTTTTCCGCATCTTTCAGCAGGGTTTCCAATCGGGTCAGATGGGCCTCCAGCTGTTCCAGGCTCTGGCGGGGGTCATCGGATTGATAGAGGGTTTTGTCCATGCGCTGGGACAGGTAATGCTGCGACGCCGCAAAACATTGAAACAGGCCGGGAAGATCAGAAAGCGTGCCTTGCTGAACGTTTTGCAACAGCTCGGAACCGGACTCCGATTCCAGGGCTTTTTCCAGGCTGGCCCGGGCTTCTGCCAGACCATTTCTGAGGGTTTCACCGTCATTGTTCAACAGGTGGTGGGTGTGCAGACGCTCTCCCAGACCTGAAGATCTGGCCTGTTCCTGAATAGCCTGATGACTGTCTGTGGCCGAAAGGGCCTTGGGTTCCAGGGTCTTGATATCGGCAATGGTGTCACTGAGTTTCTCTTCGATCTTCTGGCGATCAGCTTCTGCCTCGGTGGCCTCTTTGTTCTGGGCTTTCTCTTCTCTGACCAGATCGGCCTTTTCCACTTTCAGGGCGGTCAGCTGGTGCTGACATTCCTCTTCCAGGCCGGCTTTCCATTCCAGGGGAATATCACTGATCTGTCGCTGACACTCCGACAGTCGTTTTTCGTTTTCCTCTTTCCGGGTGGCCACCGCCGTTATGTTTCTCTCCAGCTGGCTGCACTGCTCCCTTAGCTGGCGGACCTGAATCCCCTGGTTGTGTTTCAGGGTCTTTTTCGTTTCGTGTTCCTGTCGAAGCTGACTCTGGAGATTGCCTTTCTCCTCCTGTCGGGTGACGGATTGTGCAAAGCGCAGGTTCGGAGCCTTGGCGATGGCGTCCCTCAGAAGATCCTTCTGTTCACTCAGCAGGCTCAGGTGTTGCTCCAGGGTCTCCAGTTCCTGGCGCAGTGCGTCCAGATTGTCAACGGGAGGTTGCTGAATAAAAAGACGATGGTCGTTCAGTTGCTGGATGTCTGTTGTGTGTTGCTCCAGCCAATGTCTGGCCCGGGTGGCTTGTTCCAGCTTTTCGGTAATGACCGCCAGGGATTCCCGGTCCGGATCGTCATTCAACAGCCAGGCGCTGGCCTGCCACTGTTGCAGGCACCGCAGGACCCCGGTGAGTTCACTCAGTTGTTCTCTGGCATCCTCCAGAGTTTCCTTCAGTGCTTCCAGCTGCAGCTGGAGAACCTCCTGTTGCTCCGCCAGTGCCTGCACCGGTGGCTCAGGTTGTTCAAGCCATTGACGGTTGGCGGACAGCTGGTCCATCAGCGGCTGAAGTTTGTCCAGCAGGCTGCGGGCCACCGCCAGTTCCTGGCTCTGATCCAGCAGGATCTCTTCCTGTTCCCGGAGCCGTGCCTGTTCTTTTTCCCGGGCAAGGCGGCCAATGGTGGGAAACTCCGGCTCCCGGCTCAGTCGGGCGATTTTTGGGGTGCTGTTTTTAAGAGCACTGTCCTCGAAAAGCATTGTCACCAGAACATTGCCGTCTTCCTGCTGGTCCAGGGGCGCATGGAGGTAGTCGTCTTCGGAAAAGGACTGTCCCGGTTCTCCCGCCAGTAACCAGACATGGTCAGGCCGGTCGCTTTCTTCCCGGATGATGGCTGCGGCCCGGTTAATATCCCGTACCTGCAGGGCATGGCGCAGAGGGCCCACCTTGGCCTCCAGCCAGGCCGCTTCGTCCAGGGAGATATCGTCACTGTCAAAGTAGTCACTGATGACCACGCCACCGGTGAGCTCCGCCAGTTTCTGAAGCTGTTGCAGTTCTGCAGAGGCTTTGACCTCAAGCTGCCTCATTCTCCTGCGCAGGCTGTCCAGCTGTTCATTGAGTCGTACTTCATCCTGAAGGTTCTGTTTCTGTTCCTGGCCCAGTTGCTCCCTCAGCCGGGTAAAATCCTCGCCGCTGGTCAGCTGAATATCTGCTCTCAGTCGTGTGATTTCCTGGCAGACCTGTCGGGTTTCACTCCAGTGCTGATGGTCTTTTCTGGCCTGCTCCAGATCCCGTCGGGTCTGGTCGCGCTCTTTTTCCCCCTGGCTCTGTTGCTGGCGGTTTGACTCGATGGTTTGCTGGCACTGGCTATGGGCGGTTTCTGCACGGTTAAGGCTGGTGTTCCAGCTGGCTTCATCGGTGATGCTGTTGCGCCAGTTTTCAGGCAGCGTCTCCAGGGCCTGGCGAACCTTCGTCAGCTGCTGCTCTTCCTGCTGCCGCTGTTGCTTTTGTTGCTGTAGCAGGGGGTGGGTGGCCGCCAGGGTCTCCTGCTTACGGCCATGGCTGAGCCAGAAGTCAGTACGCTCTGCTGCCTGTTCCAGGCTGATCTGCTGGTCGCCCAGTTGGTCCAGTACCTCCAGGGTGGCGTCAAAGTGGCTGCGAATGTTCTCAGCCTGTTCCAGCCGGGGTTTCTGCTGATAATACTGCCGGGAAGTGCTGTCCTGGAGCTGTTGATGACTGGCCAGAAGGGCATCCAGTCCATCGGCAGGCAGTTCCGGCTGCTGGAAGCTGTCTCGAGCCGCTTCCAGAGCCCGTTGGGCCGCCTGGTAGAGACCGGCTTTGCGGGCCTCTTCGGAATAGGCCTGTTCTACGCTGGTCAGCTGCTCCACCAGGGAGGCGATGTCTTCTTCCAGTCGCTGGAGTTCATCCGCCTGCTGCTGGTGCTGGGCATCCAGCAGCTGCTTCTGTTCCTTCAGTTCTTCCAGTTGTTGTTGGTGGTTGAACTGCTCATCCTTGAGTCGATCCTGTTCGGTATGAAGACGGCCCAGATCACGGGCGCTGTCCAGCCGCTGGCTGGCTTCTTCTTCCCGCCACTCCAGTTCCGATGCTCGGGTCTCCAGAGTTTGCAGCCGGGTCTCTATGGCCGCCAGCTGTTGTCGGCGGGTTTCCAGACGGCTTCTGGCCTGTTGTTCTTCCTGGCGCTTTTCTTTCAGCTGGGCCTGCAGAGTGCCCTGGCGCTTTTCCGACCAGGCCAGCACGTGCTCGCCCAGGGTAAAGCTGGACTCAAGCACTTCTTTAACCAGCTTGCGGTCTTTTCGGGTGTCTTCGATCTGGTTGCGGGTACGACGGGTTTCCTGCAGGGCATTCTGCATGGAGCCAATGGACTGGCGCACCCGGTGGTCCGCAGGCAACAGGTAATCCCGGAGCCCTTTCTGCAGTTCGGAAGAGAGTCCGCCGTAGAGACTGGTTTCCAGCATGCGATAGTAGCGCTGGCGGTCCTGACTGTTTTCCATCCGTCGTGGAACAATGCGCTGGTTAAATTGCCACTCCATGTACTGGGCCGTGGTGTCAAACCGCTTCAATTCCCCCCCCATCAGGGTCACCTGGTTTTTCAGGGCTCTGCCTTCCAGGGGCTCATAGTGCCCGGGTTTTTCCGCAACGGGCTTCATGACCAGGTCACGAACCGGCACCTCCGGGTGGATACCGGTGATGGCAAAGAGTTTCAGCTCCACCCTGGGCTTGCTCAGTTGCTTTAACTGGACTCCGGCAATGACCCGCTCGCCGGTGAAGGCCTCGTAGTCCACCAGGCTGTAGCAGATGCCCGGGCTGATCCGGCCCCAGACGCCGTTGTCACTGCGGTCCTGGCCACTGTCGGAATTGTTGCGCAGTCGCACCAGGCGGTTATCGGGCACCCGGTTGATCAGCAGGGCTCCCATGATGGTGGTTTTTCCGGCGCCATTGTGTCCGATGAGGTTGCTCATCAGGGGGTGCATTTCCAGGGTCTTGAAAAAGACGCCGCGGAAGTTGACCAGGGTGAGGCTGCGGATCCGGGTTCGCTTCTGGCTCATGCTTCCTGTTCTTCCTTATTCAATTGAACGGCTCTGTCGGACTCATCCGGTAAAGCATCATCGGCTAATGGCGCAGGTTCACTTTTCTGAGAAGGGGGCTGCTCCGGGGGGCTTTCAGTCTCAGGCGTTTCATTCTCAGTCGTTTCAGGCTCAAGACTGATAAAGCCATCCTGCACCAGTTTTTCCATGGCGGCATGGGCGGCTTCCGGTGTCGACGTGCTGGTCCGGACCGGCTCAATAAAGCGCATCAAGGGCGCCTGGGTCTGTAACCGGTTGGTCTGGTTTCCTTCCAGGCGCACCATGCCAAGACGGGCCAGTACCCGTATGGAGCGGCGCAGGGTGTCCATGGCCTTTTCCCTGTCTGCCTGGGTCTCGATCCGGGTTCTTTCCAGCAATTTGCAAAAGTGGTCCCTCTCCAGCAACAGGCGCATTCGTTCGTAGACGGCATCGGCGGATATCCAGCCACTGCCTTCCAGTTGCTCCGGGTCCAGGTGGAACAGGGCCAGTACCTGACCGGTGACCATGGTGAGTTCGTCCAGTTTGCTGGACCGGATGAGCTGTCGGCTGCCGGTGCCCGGCCTCAGGTAATAGTATTCTTCCGGCCCATGGACCAGGTCGGCTCCGAACCGCTGGTAGTAGTCACTGAGCAGTGGAAAACTGTCCCGCAGGATATTGAACAGGCGATGATGGCGGGCATCGATATGTTCCCCCCTGCGCAGCCGGGTATCCAGCTCGGGAAAACACTCATCCAGTATCAGGTCGCTCAGATGCGAGTAAGGGGTATCCATGGAATGGCTCATTTGCTGGTCCTTTCGCCTTTACCGGCTATGCCCGGCAAGGTTTGGGCCTGCTGGACAGATTCTGTTGATGGAGTCTCAGGGCTTGTTATTGGCTCAGGGCTGTTTCTGGGGTCAAGGCTAAGATGTTCGGCGTAAAATTCCGGTGCCACCGGGTGCCAGCTCTGTTCAGGAATTTTTGTTCTGAACCGCTGGAAGCCCTGTTCGGTCAGGGCGGAGAACAGCCAGCCTGCCACCATATGCAGTTTTTCCATGGGCCATTCGCTGGCCAGGGAGGCCAGGGCCTGTTCGTAGGAAGGGAGGGTGCCGGTCTGGTTCAACTGTTGTTCCAGCCAGTGGCTGACTTGTGCTTTCAGGGCATCCAGATCCTCCATGGGGGCTGCTTCCCCTTCATCATGGATGACCTGGGCCCGGATCTCCGGAGGTTGGGGCGGCTGGATATCCCTTAACCGCATCAGCCGTTCTTCCCGGGCATAACGGAGATACCAGGTATTGCCCCGGTAGTGCCGGATTCCCTCAAGTACCCGTTCCATAAGGGCTTTGCGTTCATCCATATTGATGAATTGTCGCAGGTACTGGTGGACCCGGTGGTGGAAGTTTTCCCAGTGGGTCATCCGCTCGGCGCTCCAGTGCTCAATGCGGTCCAGGTGCTGTTCCAGGCGCAGTACACAATTGACGGCAGTGACCCGGTTTGCCTGTTCGCTGGAGCGGGAGATGGCTTCCAGCAGCAGACGGACATCATGGCAAGAGGCCAGCAGCAGTTGCTGGAGGTCCTGCAACCGTGACTGGGTGCTGGATAACAGATGTTCGCACTGGCTGATGGTGTTCTGCCAGTCCTGGCGCAGCAGCTCCACCACTTCTTTGCGGGTGTTGACGGCCTCTCTGTCCAGCTGCCTCTGGCGGTGGTCGATGGCGGTGATCAGCTGATTGACCGTGATGTCCAGGGGGGCCTCCACCTGCAGTTTCCAGAAGGGCTCGTTACCGCCGATAGCCGCTGCGTCCCGGATCTCTTTCAGGTGACTGGAGACGGTCATAAACAGAGTACTCAAGGCTTCCCGCGAGGCTTCAAGACCCGTGCAGACGGAGTCCACGATCTGTTCCGACAGGGGGGTGATCAGGTAAGCATGGGCCCGGTGCTCCCCCCCTTCCAGGCAGATCAGCAGGTGTTGTTCAAGCAGTCGGCGGATGGCTTCGTTGCAGCGTCTCTGTCGTGTTTCTTCATGGCTGTCCAGCTGGACGCGATCCACACCCTGAAACACCACGTGAAGTTCTTCTTCACTGAATTCCGGTTGGGATTCGTTCTCTTTCCAGAAGCGCAGGGCTGCGATAAAGGCCAGGTCTGCCGGTTGCAGTTCCAGTTTCAGCCCCTGGGTAAGGATATTGCTTACCAGCGAAGGGATGTGGTTCGTCTCGGGCAATCGGTACTCCGTTTTTTCAGATAAACCCTGGGGTCAGGGGAGGGTATTGTCCAGATAGAACCCCCTCCGGGCTATCCGGTTTTGCCGCGTTCACTGCTTTTCTTTCGCTATGGCATTTGATTATGAAAAAGTCTGCTGCAGGCGTAAAGGTGATGGGGCTTTTTTATTCTGCTGCCTGATGGAGGTGGTACGTAAATTTCTGATAATGCAGAGAAGGCTGGCTGAGACTATTTTGACTGGGGAATTTTATATAGCTCAACAGGCTCTGGAGTTTGCCATGACCGGTTTATACCTTGTGATTTTCAGGAAAGGGCGCTTTTATCAAAGGCTTTTGTCAGCGCTTCTGGTGCTGATGTTGTTGAAGCCCTGTGGGGCAATGGCGGAGAACTTTTTTTCGAGCAAGCCTTTTCTGAATTACTCCTTGCTCCTTGCTGTAGCTGTTGCTGGAGTTGGAATTGGAGTTGGGTTACATCTTGCCTATTATCACCCACCTGCTTCCGTCTATGACGGAGAGGTTTATGATTACATTGTTGTCGGTGCTGGTAGTGCGGGCAGTGTCGTAGCTCGCCGTCTTTCTGAACACGAGGAGGTAAAGGTTTTGCTACTGGAGGCGGGTGGTGATCCCCCTTTAAAAAGCTGGATTCCAGCTGCTGCGCCTACCCTGCAGCGGGGGGAATATGACTGGGGCTATAAAACCGAGTTTCAGGAATTCTCTCATAAAGGGTTTCGTGCGAGTCGCTCTGCCTGGCCAAGAGGAAAAATGCTGGGTGGCAGCTCCGGTATCAACAACATGCTTTACATACGGGGACACAGGGCGGATTTTGCCCGCTGGGCATCCTGCTCCGGTTGTGAGGGGTGGTCCTATGACAAAGTGCTGTCATGGTTTGAGAGTTCAGAAGAGGTACTGGATGATCAATTGCAGCTCAGTTCGTTTCATAGTACCACGGGGGAAATGGCTGTATCCATCCCCGGGAGGGGCAAAGGCATTCCAGAGGCGTTTCTGAATGCCTGTGAGTCCTCATCCTATCAAAAGCTTGAGGATTATAACGGTGAGTACATGACGAATGGGTGTGGTCTTGCCCAGGCTAATATCCGTAATGGATGGCGAGAAAGTACGAAGTCAGCGTTTTTAGACAAAGACGTCGATAACGAAAACCTGAGGATCATCCCCAATGCCCAGGTGAACCGAATTCAATTTTCGGAAGAGAGGACGGGACTTGTCAGGGTGAAGGGCGTTACTTTCAGTCACAATGGCCAGAACTATCAGGCTTTGGCTCGCGAAGAGGTGGTGATTTCTGCCGGTTCGGTCAACTCTCCCAAGTTGCTGATGCTCAGCGGGATTGGGCCGGGTGAACACCTTCGGAGTCATGATATAGAGGTAATTGCTGACTTACCGGTTGGAGAGAATCTTCAGGATCACCTGATGGTACCCATACCCTATGGTGTTAACCACTCAACCTTGTCGGAAAGGGATGACACCGTGCTGAACTATATGCAATATCTCACAGGGCAGGATGACCGTTTTCAGTCCAATGTGGCTGAAGCGCTTGGTTTTTTTAGAGTAGGGGATGATTTGGTGGGGGCAGAATACGAGTCTCCGGATATTATGCTGTATCTTGCGGTGACCAGTGGCACTCCCAAAGATTTTGAAAACTTTAATACCAATCCAAAATTATTGCCCCCTTTAAAGGGGATCAGTAAAGAGGAGGAAGCCCGTGGTATTGTCAGGAACTATGTGTATCTTCTGCCTACCTTGCTTCATCCTGAGTCCCGTGGAAGGGTTCGACTGAACCCCGCGTCCCCCGAAGGGGATCCGGTCATCCTTCCAAATTACTTAAATTCTAAAGCCGATACCGAGAAACTGATCAAGGGAATCAGGGTGATGGAAAGAATAATGACTGCAAAAGCGTGGAAAGACATTGGAGGGACACTGGAAGTCAAACAGGCCAGCCACCGGTGTGATCAGTATGGGGAGAATACTGACCGTTTCTGGCACTGCTTTATCAGGCATTTTGCCATGACCAGTTATGACTCTGTTGGCACCTGCCGGATGGGGGCTGTAGATGATGACCTGTCTGTGGTTGGACCTGACCTTAAGGTAAAGGGTACGGAGAATCTCAGGGTGATTGATGCATCAGTTATGCCCTGGATCACTTCAGGCAGCACCCAGGCTCCCACCATTATGATTGCAGAGTATGGAGCCAGCATGATTCTTAAGAATTATGACAGGAAAAACCGGCGTTAACCCTGTAAGAGGTTCTCTCCCCTTTCCTGAAAACCTGTGAATCCGGTGGTGCAGCCTGGGCAAAAATTCCCTGAAAATGATGAGCTTTGCTTTTTCTTACCGACTCTCTTTCTGCCTATGGCTGTTTCTTTTGTCGGTATTGATTTTTCTCCGGCCAGTCCCTGACCAGGCTCTCCCTTATTTTGGCCAGCTCACTGTCTGTCATCTGGTAAGCATCCTTGTGGGCTGCCCGTGAATAGGTATTCATCATCCAGGTTTTATTGACCGGATTGGGGATAACGAACAGTCGTCGCCCATACTGGGAGTGAGTCAACGTCACTGTTGACTTTTCCCAGGGAGAAAGTCCCTGCTCAACCAGGTCAAAATCCGCCAGCAGGTCTCCTACGTAGAGGACTACCTGGTAGCGGGTATTGTTGATTCGCCCTCCGGTAATGGCCTGACGCTTATATTCTTTGCCGCAGGTTTTGTGTCCGTCTGGACAGAAGGCCTGACGGGTCAGCAGGTGTTCCCGGTCGGCCATGGGAAAACCATGACGGATGAGTTGATTCAGGGTGATCTGTTCTATGTCCCCCTCGTTTCCAGGCACTCCGGAAGAGCGGTCCCTTGATGTAACATAGAACAGGGTGTAGCCCATGCTGGCTGCGGAGCGGGTAAAGGCCAATGCGCCGGGAACGGGCTTTGCGCTTTGATGCTTCTCAAAGAGCTGGCGTTTTTGTTGTGGGCTCCGGCTATGGTCGGTGAGGGCGTCTCCGGTATGGATGGGAAAATATTCCAGAAGGGTGCCATCAATGTCGAGAATAATGGTCCGGTGTTCGAGATTCCGGCTGGCTTCACTACTCAGCCTTTTTACGGCCTGGTTATAGGCCTGAAAGGCAGTGGCCTGAAAATCTGCGGAGGTTTGCAGCCACACATCCGCCAGCAGCAGGTGCCTGCTGTAGTCTGGAGGAGGGGTTTGCCGGTAGATCTCACTGTGGGGGAGTGCATTGATTCTGGCCTTGTGCTTTTCTTCTGGTGACAGATCTCCATAGCCTTCCGCCAGAGCGGCTTCCCAGCTGCCATAGAGGGTATTTGGCAGGAAATACCAGTGGGTGCCGAAATTGCGCTGGTGGCTGAATACCCACTGACTTTTAACCGGGATGTTTCCGGGGGGGACGTCCGCCAGGTCATCCAGCTGATCCCCAAGAATCATCACCGGGTGATAGCCCATGGCTTGAATGTGTTGCCGCTTCTGTTCCTTACTGAGGGTTTTGTTCAGAGCGGGTTGCAGCATCACGAAGTCATCTCCGGTAACTGGAAATCCAAGCTGTTTCAGGTTTTTGACGGTAGCCGGTTTAACGTCATCAAATCGGCCACTGATGTAAAACAGCTCAACTCCCGCACGGCGGGCGGCCTGAAGAAAAGAAACCGCCCCTGGCAGGGCTTCTGCCCGGCCATTCCTCCACCAGTGGCGTGACCGCTCAATACTCCTGTTATCATGGGTTCCTGTGAGGCTGGTGAAGTAGGTAATCCCGGAAATCAATGTGTCATCAATGTCAGTGATAATGGCCGGTTTTTTGCCTTCAGGCACCTGTTTAAGGGCTTGGTCCAGCTGGTCAAGGGCGCCATTGAAGGTTTGGTGCAAGTAGGCTTCATACTCACCGGAAAGCTGCTGCCAGTTGGCGGCAATGACCATTTCATTGTTAAGGTCCTTCTGGTCGAAGGCGGGGGTCTGGCAGGAAACAGCCAGGATCATCATCAGTGGGATAGAACGCATGAGAGTTCGTCTTATTGATTATTGGTTGTGGGCTGGACGGGTTTATAACGGAACAATATAGTTGAGTGGCTGAGGTTTGCCTCACTTTTATGGGCGCTTGCCATTATTGAGTTGAAGCATGAGTAAAATAAAAAGGATCATTCTTTTACTGTTTTTGTCCCCTGCGCTGTTGAAAGCTAATGACTGTGTGGTACTGCTTCATGGATTGGCAAGAAGCAGTGCTTCCATGGACAAAATGACCATCTTCCTTAGAAAAGAAGGGTATCAGGTGGTCAATTTTGATTATCCATCTACCCGGTTTCCTGTAGAGCAATTGGCTGAAGAAGCCATCAGTGCTGCCATTTTGCACTGCCCACCTGGAGGAAAAGTGCATTTTGTCACCCATTCTCTGGGAGGAATTCTTGTGCGCCAGTATTTGAGGGGGCACGCCATTGAGAACCTGGGCCGTGTGGTTATGCTGGGTCCTCCCAACCAGGGCAGTGAGGTGGTTGACCAGCTTCGTGACGTCCCCGGGTTCAAGCTGATCAACGGGCCTGCCGGTATGCAGCTGGGAACGGAAGGCAGGAGTATTCCGAGGCGTTTGGGACCAGCCCGTTTTGAGGTCGGCATTATTGCGGGAACAAAGAGTATTAACTGGATTTTGTCGACGATGCTGCCAGACCCGGACGATGGCAAGGTTTCTGTGGAGAGCACACGGCTGGAAGGCATGGCTGATCATATTACCTTGCCGGTATCACACCCTTTTATAATGAAAGACTCTGAAGCCGTGCGTCAGGTTATTTATTTTCTCAGGCATGGCGCGTTTTACAGAGAAGAGGAGGCGGATACCGGGGATGATAAGCATCAGGGAAGTTGAAAAAGCGGACGCTGGAAGTCGGTTGGAGTTGTTCAGGGGCATCGACAATGAAACAGGGTTCATGCTTTTTGAGCCGGGTGAAAGAACAACGACGGTGGATGAGCAGCAGAAAATTATAGAGAGTTTTAATACTGAACCGAACTGAATGATGTGGGTGGCGGTTGATCAGGATGAGGGTGAGCTGGCCGGTTTCGTTGTTGGGGTTGGTGGAGCTTTATCCAGAAATCGACATGCCATGTACTGTGTAATGGGGGTGAGACAGGTATTTACAGGGCTGGGGATCGGTTTTCAACTGCTCCAGCATCTCGAGCATTGTGCGTCGGCTCAGGGTATTCATCGCCTTGAATTGACGGTGATGGAGCAAAATCAAAGAGCAATTGGCCTTTATAATAAGTGTGGCTTTCAACCGGAAGGGGTTAAGAGAGATGCTTTGAAGGTAAATGACCAGTATGTGAATGAGCTGTATATGTCGAAGCTGATTTGATTTTTCCTTACCGGGGTTTTTATGAAAAAGTGCATTTTATGGGCAGTTCTGTTGATCCTCGGTGGTTGTGTCACGATCCCCGAAGGGGTCAAACCGGTTGATCACTTTGATGTCAAACAATACCTGGGGCAGTGGTATGAAGTTGCGCGACTGGATCACTCATTTGAAAGAGGGCTTCAGGAGGTGACTGCCCAATACTCACTTCGGAGCGATGGCGGTATTGAGGTGGTTAACAGGGGGTATGATCCCGTCAAAGGGAAATGGCAGCAGGCTGAGGGAAAGGCATACCCGGTAAAAAACGACAGCGTTGGTTTTTTTAAAGTCTCCTTTTTTGGTCCTTTTTACGGCTCCTATATTATTTTTGATCTTGATAGCCGCTATCAGCATGCTCTGGTGTCGGGCCCTGATAAGTCCTATTTATGGATTCTGTCCAGAACCCGGAATATGGACTCAGAAACCCTGCAGGTGTTGGTGAATAAGGCCAGAGCAGCCGGTTTCGATACGGAAAAGCTGATCTATGTGAGTCACTCCCGCTGAACTTATGCTATAGCTATTCAGCACTTTAACAAGTCTCCGCATCGGGTGAACGTGATGGGGCTTTGTTATCTGGAACCCTCTGGATTACTTGAGGTGGCTATGCTGACAGATCCTGCCTCCCATCTCCGTGGCTTGCTGGCCAGGCCCGGGCTTCTGAGAATTCCCTGTTGCTATGATGGTCTGACCGCTGCGCTGGTTGAGAAAGCGGGTTTTACTGCCGGCTTTATGAGCGGCTTTTGTGTTTCGGCTGCCCGGCTTGGGCTTCCGGATACCGGTTTGATCAGCTATGGCGAAATGCTGGAGCAGGGTAGAGCGATCTGTGAACGGTCAGGTGTGCCGGTGATTGGGGATGGCGATACCGGTTACGGAAATGCCATGAATGTACAGAGAACCGTTCTGGGTTATGCCCAGGCGGGGTTCGCCGGTATCATGATTGAGGATCAGCTTTCTCCTAAACGCTGCGGCCATACCCGGGGGAAAACCGTTGTTTCCAGGGTTCTGGCCCGGGAGCGAATCAGGGCCGCAGTGGATGCCCGTCAGCAGCTTCGGGATAAAGGGAGTGACATTGTTATTGTGGCCAGGACCGATGCCCGTTTTGAGCATGGGATAGAGGAGGCCATCTGGCGGGCTCAGCGTTTCTCTGAGGAAGGTGCGGATATCCTGTTTATTGAAGCCCCGTTGGACCGGGAAGAGATGCAGCTCCTTTGCCGGGAAGTACCCGGTATGAAAATGGCCAATATGTTGGAACACGGGGATACTCCAGTTCTCATTCCGTCTGAACTGGAAGCGGTTGGCTTTAAGTTGGCGGTGTATCCCCTGATACTGCTGGCCGCTTCCATGGCGGCCATGGTTCAGGCGCTGGAAGCTTTTCAGGCGGGTAAAGCGCCTGAGTCACAAATGGCCTTCCAGCAATTGCAGGAACTGGTGGGTTTCAGAGAGTACGATGCCGGGCTGTCAAGACTGGAAACCCTTTGAGCACAGTGTGACCCTGTACCCAGCACGCTTCTATAACCCCCCTTATTGCCTATCATTATTGTTCATCATTGCTTTTCTGGGCGTGAAAAGCACGACCGCTGACGTTCAGGCTCTCGCTCCCCATCAAATAAAGGTAGACCGGCATAATGTCTTCCGGGGTTGGCAGGCTCTGAGGATCTTCTCCCGGGAAGGCGCCGGCCCGCATTGAGGTTCGGGTGCCTCCCGGGTTGATGGTATTGACTCTGACGCTGCTGACACCGTCCTCTTCATCGGCCAGGATCTGCATCAGGCCTTCTGTGGCGAACTTGGAAACGCTGTAGGCCCCCCAGTGGGCACGGCCTTTATGGCCAACTCCTGAGGAGGTGAAAATAATGGAAGCGGCACCGGACTGGCGCAGAAGGGGCAGCAGCTCCCGGGTCATCATGAAAGGGGCGTTCAGGTTTACCTGGAGAATATCCAGCCAGCTCTGGGTGGGGAATTGGCTGATGGGTTTGAGTTCCCCCAGCAGGCCGGCATTGTGCAACAGGCCATCCAGTTGGCCGAACTCTTTCTCCAGGGTTTCCGCCAGCTGGATATAATCGTTGTCTCCAGCACCTTCCAGATTCATTGGGTAGATGGCAGGCTGAGGCCACTGGTTCACTTCGATCTCATCGTAAACCGCTTCCAGCTTCTCGATGTTTCTGCCTAGCAAAATCACAGTAGCACCATGGCTGGCGTAGGTAAGGGCTGCCGTGCGCCCAATACCGCTGCCTGCTCCAGTGACCAGAATGACCTTTCCATTAAGCAGGTCAGCGGGTGCCTGGTATTGAAACATTGAAGTGCCCTCTTATTGATCGGGTTTGAATAAACTAAGGCTGGAAAATGGGTGTTAGCCAGTGACTTTTGTGGGGATTTTCCAGTTCAGTTGCTGCAGCTGTTGGTGAAGCTCGGTCAGGGTATTTATGTCCAGGTCCGCCTCCCAGTGCCAGGGATTGTCGCCTTCAAGGATGTAACCATAGTGGGCTGCCACCGTCACCATTCCCGCTTTTTTTCCTGCCTGGATATCACGAGGGTGATCGCCAATATAAACGGATTGAGTTGGTGAACAATTGGCTTGCTGGCAGGCCAGTAGCAAAGCCTGGGGGTTGGGTTTGGGGTGCTCTACATCATCCGGGCAAACCAGTGCATGGGTACGTTCCAGAAGACCCGCCTGTTGTATCAAGGCGGTGGCGTAAGCTCTGGGCTTGTTGGTAACGATTCCCCAGGCAATGCCGCGTCTCTCCAGCTCATCAATCAGTGGCAGGGCGCCAGGGTAAGTGGTGGCAGGAGACTCCCGTTCATGGTTGCGAATGTGCTGGTCATAGTAATCGAGGAAATGCTCTCTTTTCTTTTCCAGCTCAGCCCCGGGTTCTAGCTGAAAAGCCATCTGGATCAGGGCTCTGGAGCCAGATGAAACCAGCTTTCGGATGAGGTCTGCATCCATGGCCGGCCGGCCATGCTCTTTGAGCATCTGGTTAATGGTGACTACAAAATCTTCTGCAGTGTCCAGAAGTGTGCCGTCCAGATCGAAAAAAACGCCTTCTATGGCTGGCATAATAATTCTATTGCCTCAAATGCTGTTCTATTGTGCGCTTTCAAAATAGATCCATGGTCAGGATCCGTTATTCCGCCTTTGAGCCATAGATCAGGTAATTAACGTCAATGTCCTTCTGGTTCAACCGGTAAACTTTGGTCAGCGGGTTGTAGGTCATGCCGATCATGTCGTGTACTTCAAGATCTGCGGCCCTCATATCACGGCCAAGTTCACTGGGCTTGATGAATTTACTGTGCTCATGGGTGCCTTTTGGCAGCAGTTTGAGCAGATACTCTGCACCGACAATGGCAAACAGGAAGGATTTGGGGTTTCGGTTGATGGTGGCAAAGAAAACCTGGCCGCCGGGCTTCAGTAACCTGGCACAGGCTTTAATGACGGATGCCGGGTCCGGTACATGCTCCAGCATTTCCAGACAGGTGACTACGTCAAACTCCCCGGGCATTTCCTCTGCCAGCTCTTCGGCGGTAATCTGCCGGTAGTTCACTTCAATCCCGGTTTCCATACTGTGTAAACGGGCTACTGAAAGAGGCGCTTCCCCCATATCAATACCCATGACGTCGGCTCCCCTGCGGGCCATGGATTCGCTGAGAATGCCTCCACCACAGCCAATATCAACCACCTTTTTGCCAGCGAGCCCAACCCTTTCATCGATATAGTTCAGGCGCAGGGGGTTGATTTCATGGAGGGGCCTGAACTCACTTTCCGGGTCCCACCAGCGGCTGGCCAGTTCTTCAAATTTGGCAATTTCATCAGGGTCAACGTTTTGGGCGGAGCGCATCTCGGGCATCGGGTGTTATCCATAAAAGACAGAAGTCCAGTGTTTGCAGAGTGTAACCGGTCTATCCCGGATCATCACTAAGCCGCGCAGATTGGGAGGGTGTCCCATTATCGGGAATTATACCTGGATTAGAGGAAATATTAAGATAACTCTCTGGACTACTCATTTCGCTAATGACGCAGACGAGATGCAATAACCGGGGCTTCCACAGGAGATCAGCATGCCATTCCTGACGGTTATACCTTCTTCAAATGCTTTCAACCATGAAAAGCTATTTCTCCTTATATGAGAATAAAGGGGCTTTTAAAAAAAGCTCTGCATGGGGGCGTGGGTGTTTTTTCAACTCTGTCTGACTCGCGAAGCCCACATAGACTGTGGTATTCTTGACCCTTTACAGGTTTAAGCGCTGAAGGCTGTTCGACTGTTTTCTGAAAGCTTCTGCAAACTGGCCAGGCCTCAGGCTGGCCCTATTAATTGAGATTTTTGCACTGGTTTCTCCTGGCCTGCTCAGGGGTGTCACTGCAACGGTTTCCTGGCCCGTGGATCCGGAAAGGATGCTGACTGTTATCTGTCGGGCGTAAGCAAAAGGATGACTGGGTTTCCATGACTGAAATTGCCAAAGAGATTCTCCCGGTAAATATTGAAGATGAGCTCAAGCAGTCCTATCTGGACTACGCCATGAGTGTCATCGTGGGTCGGGCCCTGCCTGATGTACGCGATGGGTTGAAACCCGTACACCGGCGCGTACTGTTCGCCATGAGCGAGCTGGGCAACGACTGGAACAAACCTTACAAGAAGTCTGCCCGTGTGGTGGGGGATGTCATCGGTAAATACCATCCCCACGGCGACTCTGCGGTTTACGACACCATTGTGCGTATGGCGCAGCCTTTTTCTTTGCGGTACATGCTGGTGGATGGCCAGGGAAACTTTGGTTCCATCGATGGTGACTCCGCCGCGGCCATGCGATACACCGAAATCCGCATGGACAAGATTTCCCACCAGCTGCTGGCGGATCTGGACAAGGAAACCGTTGACTATGTGCCGAACTACGACGGCACGGAACAGATTCCCGCGGTGCTTCCGACCCGTGTTCCCAACCTTCTGGTGAATGGTTCTGCCGGTATCGCGGTGGGTATGGCCACTAATATTCCTCCCCACAACCTGACGGAAGTGGTGAATGGTTGCCTGGCGCTCCTGGAAGATGAGTCCCTTTCGGTGGACGATCTGATGGAGTTTATTCCGGGGCCGGATTTCCCCACGGCGGGTATTATCAATGGTCGTGCCGGTATTCTGCAGGCTTATCGCTCCGGGCGGGGTCGGATCTACATCCGTGCCAGGGCGGACATTGAGCACGATGAGAAGAAGAACAAAAGCACCATTATCATTTCCGAAATTCCCTATCAGCTGAATAAGGCCCGGTTGATTGAGAAAATTGCCGAGCTGGTCAAGGAACGGAAAATTGAAGGCATTTCCGAACTTCGGGATGAGTCGGACAAAGACGGGCTGAGGGTCGTTATTGAGCTTCGCCGGGGGGAAAATGCAGAAGTCGTTCTGAACAACCTCTACGCCCAGACCCAGCTGGAGTCGGTATTCGGCATCAATCTGGTGGCCCTGGTGGATGGGCAGCCCAAAATTCTCAACCTCAAGGAGTTCCTGGAAGCGTTTATCCGCCACCGCCGTGAGGTAGTGACCCGTCGTACCGTATTTGAACTGCGCAAGGCCCGTGAGCGGGGTCATATTCTTGAAGGTCTGGCGGTTGCCCTGTCCAACATTGACCCGGTGATCCAACTGATCAAAGACTCTCCGACGCCTGCAGAAGCCAAGGAAAAGCTGGTGGCGAAGGGGTGGAACCCGGGCCATATGACCGAGATGGCAGAGCGGGCCGGTGCCGATGCCTGCCGACCCGATGATTTGCCGGAAGCTTACGGGCTGCGTGATGGCCTGTATTATCTGTCACCGGCCCAGGCTCAGGCGATCCTTGAGATGCGTCTGCACAGACTGACCGGACTGGAGCATGAAAAACTGCTCAGTGAATACCGGGAGCTGCTGGAAAAGATTGCCGAGCTGATGCTGATCCTTTCCAGTGCCCAACGGTTGAAAGAAGTGATCCACGAAGAGCTCGAAAAAGTCCGGGATGAATTTGGTGATGAGCGTCGTACTGAAATCACCAGTTCCCGCCGCGACCTCACGGTAGAAGACCTGATTGATGAAGAGGACATGGTGGTCACCCTGTCCCACGGTGGTTACGCCAAGACCACTCCGCTGGATACCTATCAGGCCCAGAAGCGCGGTGGCCGGGGTAAGTCGGCGGCTTCCGTGAAAGAGGAAGACTACGTCCAGCATATGCTGGTGGCCAACACCCACACCCAGATTCTGTGTTTCTCCAGCAAGGGCAAGGTCTACTGGTTGAAGGTGTACCAGATTCCCCAGGCAGGCAGGACCTCCCGGGGCAGGCCGGTGGTGAATATCCTGCCTCTGGAAGAGGGGGAAAGAATCACAGCCATGTTGCCGGTGGAAGCGTTCAGCGAAGGCCACTTTGTGTTTATGGCGACCATGAACGGTACGGTCAAGAAGACGCCCCTTGAGCAGTTTTCAAGGCCTCGTTCCAGTGGTCTGATCGCCCTTGGACTGGAAGAGGGGGACACCCTGGTGGGGGCTGAAATTACCACGGGAGACAAACAGGTCATGCTGTTGTCCAACGGTGGTAAGGCCATCCGTTTCGAGGAGACCGATGTTCGGGCCATGGGGCGGACGGCTCGTGGTGTCCGGGGTATAAAGCTTCATGAAGGCCAGCGGGTGATCTCCCTGATTATTCCGGAAGATGATTCCCAGATTCTCACCGCCAGTGAGAAAGGCTATGGCAAGCGCACCGCTGTAGAAGACTTCCGTATTACCGGTCGGGGTGGCCAGGGAGTGATCTCCATGCAATGCACTGAGCGTAATGGTGAAATCGTCGGGGCGGTTCAGGTCAAGGACGGTGAGGAGATCATGCTGATCTCGGATCAGGGCACCCTGGTCAGAACCCGGGTGGATGAGGTGTCGGTGATGAGCCGGAATACCCAGGGAGTGACATTGATTCGGGTCTCCGGCGGTGAAAAACTGGTGGGGGTTGCCCGGGTGGAAGAGCCCGAGGACTTGCCGGGCGAAGTGGCCCAGGAAGCTCCTGGAGAAAGTGACGAGCCGGCTGAGGGGGATCAGGGGCCGGAGGCATCCTGATTTCAACTTGAGCGCCAGCCTTGTGCTGGCGTTTTTGTGTCTGGCTTACGGTTTTAAATTGTCGTAGGCCTGACAGGCTCCTATGATTTGTTAGTCGTTAAATAATCGATAAGAAAATGGGTGAATAACCTGACTTTGTGAAAAAGCGTTCCAAAGAGGGAGAGAAGGTGGAAAAGACGTTTGCTGGTGCTGATGCAGATTCTATCGAGAGCGTTCTGGCCCGGCTGGAAGGGCGGGTGTACAACTTTTCTGCAGGCCCTGCCCCGATTCCCAGAGAGGTGCTCGAGCAGGCTCGGGATGAACTGTTGAGTTGGGGAAAGGTAGGCGCTTCGGTGATGGAAGTGAGTCACCGCGGTAAAGAGTTTATGGCCGTGGCGGAAGAGGCTGAGCAGGACCTGCGGGAGCTCATGGCCATTCCGGATAACTACCGGGTACTGTTTCTCCAGGGAGGGGCCAGGGGGCAGTTTGCGGCGGTGCCCATGAATCTGAAAGGTGAGCGGCTGGTTGCGGACTATGTCAATAGTGGCCACTGGGCCCAGTCAGCCATCAAGGAAGCTCAGCGCTATCTGGATGTCAATATTGTCTCCGATGGCAAGGCTGAGGGCTTCAGTGCCATGCCGGCCCAGGATCAGTGGCGGGTCAGTGAGGATGCCGCCTATCTGCACTACACCCCTAATGAGACCATTGGCGGGCTGGAGTTTTCGTTTATTCCTGACTCCGGTGATGTGCCTCTGGTGGCGGATATGTCCTCCAACATCCTCTCCCGTCCCATTGACGTCAGCCGGTTTGGCGTCATTTATGCCGGAGCCCAGAAAAACATCGGCCCTGCGGGGTTAACGGTGGTGATTGTCCGGGATGACCTGTTGGGTCGTGGTGCGTCTATCTGTCCGGCGGTGCTTGATTACAAGGTTCAGTCTGAAAAAGACTCCATGTATAACACGCCACCCACTTTTGCCTGGTACCTCGCGGGGCTGGTCTTCAAGTGGCTGAAGCGCCAGGGGGGGCTTGAGGCCATGGATCGGATCAATGAGCGCAAGGCTGTCAAACTGTATGGTCAGATTGATGGCTCCGATTTTTACCGTAACCCGGTGGATCCGAAATGGCGCTCACGCATGAATGTTCCGTTTACCCTCGCGAAGCCTGAGCTGGACCCGGTGTTTCTGTCGGAGTCAGAGCAGGCGGGTTTCCGTTATCTGAAAGGACATAAGGCGGCCGGTGGTATGCGGGCCAGTATCTATAATGCAGTACCTGAGCACCATGTGGATGCGCTGGTGGATTTCATGAAAGAATTTGAACGGCGGTACGGATAATGGCAGAAGAAGACAAACTAAAAAAGTTACGGGTTCAGATTGACAGCTTGGACAAGAAAATCCTGCAGTTGATCAGTGATCGTGCCCGCTGTGCCCAGGAGGTTGCGCGGGTGAAAACCGAAGCGGATCCGTCCGCTGTCTTTTACCGGCCGGAGCGTGAGGCCCAGGTGCTGAGAAGCATCATGGCAAAAAACGACGGTCCCCTGAACGATGAGGAAATGGCCCGGCTGTTTCGGGAGATCATGTCGGCCTGTCTGGCCCTTGAGGATCCGGTCCGGGTGGCTTTTCTCGGCCCTGAAGGCACCTTTACCCAGCAGGCCTCTCTTAAGCACTTTGGACACTCTGCTGTCTGTGTGCCCATGGCGGCCATTGATGAGGTTTTCCGGGAAGTGTCTGCAGGTGCCGTGAATTATGGCGTGGTGCCGGTGGAGAACTCTTCTGAAGGGGTTGTTAATCATACCCTGGACAGCTTTATGGACTCCTCCCTGAACATCTGTGGTGAGGTGGTGCTCCGTATTCACCAGCACATGCTGATTTCAGAGAATACCCGTCGTGAGCATATCACCCGGATCTATTCCCATGCCCAGTCCCTGGCACAGTGTCGTAAATGGCTGGATGCCCACTGGCCCATGGCTGAGCGGGTGGCTGTCAGTTCCAATGCCGAGGCGGCCCGGCGGATCAAGGGGGAGTGGAATTCAGCGGCCATTGCCGGTGACATGGCGGCAGAGCTGTATGGACTGGAAAAAATAGCGGAAAAGATTGAAGACCAGCCGGACAATTCAACCCGGTTCCTGATTATTGGCAACCAGCCAATACCGCCCAGTGGCAACGACAAGACCTCTGTGGTGATCAGTATGCGCAATCAGCCCGGGGCGCTCCATGCCATTCTGGAGCCTTTTCATGTCCATAATATTGACCTGACCCGGGTGGAAACCCGTCCTTCCCGTTCCGGGATGTGGAACTATGTCTTTTTTGTGGATTTTGAAGGTCACCGGGAGGACCCGGTGGTGTGCAAGGTTCTGGAAAAACTGGGTGAAAGGGCCAATGATCTCAAGATATTAGGGTCCTACCCTAAAGGTGTGCTTTAATCGCTGCCTGGCTGGTGCACTCCCGTTATTTATTCAATAAAAACAGCTGAAGGTAAGTTATGTCCCGGGATTTTCTGGAACTCGCGGTACCAGGCGTAAAGAGCCTCAGCCCCTATCAACCTGGCAAGCCTATTGAAGAGCTGGCCAGGGAGCAGGGGCTTGAGGTCGATGAAATTGTTAAGCTGGCCAGTAATGAAAACCCGCTCGGGCCGCCGCCGTCTGCGGTAAAGACGATGATGGATGCTATGGCCGATCTGGCCCGTTACCCGGATGGCAGTGGTTTTGTGTTAAGGCAGGCGCTGTCGAAGCATTTGGCGGTGACGCCAGACCAGATCACCTTGGGAAATGGCTCCAATGATGTTCTGGTGCTGCTGGCCGAGGCGTTTCTTGATGGCAGCTGCTCCGGCATGTATTCAGAGTTTGCTTTTGTCGTTTATCCCCTGGCCGTGCGTGCTGCCGGTGCCCAGGCGATTGTTGTGCCTGCGTCTGACTGGGGTCATGACCTGGAGGCTATGGCAAAGGCGGTTCGCTCTGATACCCGAATGATTTTTCTGGCGAATCCCAATAACCCCACCGGTACCGCATTCTCCAGAGATGAGCTGGTGGCTTTTCTGGACCGGGTGCCACCGGAGGTGATTGTGGTTCTGGATGAGGCCTATTTTGAATACGCTTCTGCTCCAGAACAGCCTGATGGTGTGGCGTTGCTGGGGACCTATCCGAACCTGGTGGTGACCCGAACTTTCTCCAAGGCTTATGGGCTGGCCGGGGCCCGGGTGGGGTACTCCATCTCCAGTCCGGAAATTGCCAATATTCTTAACCGGTTAAGACAGCCTTTTAATGTCAATCTTCCTGCCCAGCTGGGAGCGGCGGCGGCCCTGGGTGATGAGGATTATCTCAGTCGGTCGGTTGAGGTGAACCGTGCGGGGATGGCTCAGCTGGAAAAGGGGTTGCAGGCGCTCGGACTGTCGTGGATTCCGTCCTCCGGCAATTTTATTACCGTGGATATGAAAACCGATGCCATGCCGGTTTATCAGGCACTGCTGACCCAGGGGGTGATTGTCAGACCTGTGGCAAATTATGGGATGCCGGAGCATCTCCGAATCTCCATTGGTCTGCCGGAAGAGAATCAGCGCTGCCTTGAGGCGCTGGAGCAGGTATTGGCCAGCAAAACCAGCCAGGGTGAGTTTTCGTGAGTTCCGGAAAGTGCGTTGACTCGCTGCTGGTGATCGGTCTTGGCCTGATTGGAGGTTCTTTTGCCGCTTCGTTAAAACGGGTCTCCGCCTGTGGACAGGTTCTGGGTTACGATCTGAACGCCGCTGCGGTTGAGGAAGCGCTTGAGTTGGGAGTGATTGACCGGGGCTGCAACTCCATTGCCGAAGGGGTGGCCCATGCCGATGTCATCATGGTTTCCGTGCCCATGCTGGCCATGGAGCCGGTGCTCAAAGAGCTGGCTCAATGCTCCCTTGAAGGTAAGGTGATTACCGATGCCGGCAGCAGCAAAGAAGCCCTGGTCAGGGCGGCAGAAGCTGCTTTCGGTGAAGTTCCGGTCAACCTGGTGCCGGGGCATCCCATTGCCGGGTCGGAAAAAAGCGGGGTGGCTGCAGCAAAGCCGGATCTGTTTGTAGCCCATAACCTGATTCTTACCCCGCTTCCCAATACCGACCCGGAAGCGCTTGTTCTGGTCAAGTCGCTCTGGGAGGCTTGCGGTTCTGTCGTCACCGAGATGGGTGTGCGGCGGCACGATGAAGTGCTGGCAAAAACCAGTCATCTTCCTCATTTTCTGGCTTTCTCGCTGGTGGATACATTGGCGGGTAATCCGGATAACCAGGATATTTTCCGTTATGCTGCCGGGGGCTTCCGGGATTTTACCCGTATTGCCGGCAGTGACCCGGTCATGTGGCATGACGTAGCCCTGGGAAACAGCAGTGCGGTGCTGGAGGCTCTGGACCATTTTACCCAGGGGCTCGAGCAGTTTCGCAAGGCGATCATAGAAAAAGACAGTCAGACCCTGATGGGGATTTTCAGTCGTGCCCGGGCGGCGCGGCAGCATTTTGCCACAGTGTTGGCCAGAAGAGCTTTTATGGCAGGTATGAAAGAAAGTACACAAACATTTGTAGCCAGACCGGGCGGTCGACTGTCCGGTGTGTTAAGGGTGCCGGGGGATAAGTCCATTTCTCATCGCTCCATCATGCTGGGTGCTCTGGCTGAAGGGGTTACCGTGGTGGAGGGTTTTCTTGAAGGTGAAGACGCCATGGCGACCCTTCAGGCCTTTCGCGATATGGGGGTGGTGATCGAAGGCCCCAGTGAAGGCCGTGTTGTGATTCACGGTGTTGGAATGAAGGGGCTTCAGCCGCCGCCAGGGCCTCTGTATCTGGGTAACGCGGGTACGGCAATGCGCCTGATGGCGGGCCTGATGGCAGCCCAGTCTTTTGATGTCACTCTGACGGGCGACGAGTCCCTTTCCGGCCGTCCCATGAACCGGGTGGTTGCCCCCCTGACGGAAATGGGAGCAGGGATTGAAACCTCGGAAGGTGGTCGCCCACCACTAGTGATCAAAGGCGGTCAACCCCTCAAGGGTATCGATTATAAGCTGCCCATGGCCTCGGCCCAGGTGCAATCCTGCCTGCTGCTGGCAGGCATGTATGCCAGTGGTGAAACCCGGACAGAGGCTCCCGGCATTGTCCGGGACCACACCAACCGTATGCTCAGTGGATTCGGTTATCCCGTTAAGGTTGAAGGCAGCAACGTCTCCCTTGAAGGAGGGGCAACCCTGACAGCAACGGATATTGATGTCCCTGCTGATATCTCCTCAGCGGCCTTCTTTATGGTGGCCGCTTCCATTGCCGAAGGGGCTGAAATCCGGCTTTCCCATGTGGGGATGAACCCCACAAGATCGGGCGTGATCGATATTCTCCGGTTGATGGGGGCGGATATTACCCTGGAAAATGAGGCGCTGGCCGGTGGTGAACCGGTGGCCGATGTGGTGGTTCGCTCTGCCCGCCTGCGGGGTATAGAAATACCGGAAAAACTGGTGCCTGTTGCCATTGACGAGTTTCCTGTGCTGTTTGTGGCGGCGGCCTGTGCGGAGGGTCAGACAGTGCTGACTGGGGCCCGTGAACTCAGGGTGAAGGAAAGTGATCGTATCCAGGCCATGGCCGACGGCCTGAAAATTCTGGGCGTTGATGCCCAGCCTCAGCCGGACGGCATGGTTATCAATGGTTCCGGCGGTGCTGGTGCAACGGTATTTGGCAGTGGTACTATTGACAGCCATGGAGACCATCGGATTGCTATGGCGTTTGCGGTAGCAGCTCTGAGGGCTGAAGGGGAAATTCAGATTCTGGATTGTGCCAATGTGGCCACCTCTTTTCCGAATTTTATCGCACTGGCCGGTGAGGCTGGTATGAAGGTTTCTGTTAAGTCCTCTTGATTTTCTCTAATGCTGTCTGGGTTATTGCTCAGGCAGCTGTCCTGTTGTTGCTGTTGTCAACCGATTCTGGATGTTTTGTTTATGGCAGGGTGCTGTGCCGCCAGAGGCAGGCGGTGTTCGATATTCTGGGCTTGAATTTGAAAATGGCCAGTGCCCCTGCAGGAAAAAAGGTAAAAGTGAGTGAGTGATTCTCATGCTGCTGTAACAGTGGTTACGATTGATGGCCCCAGTGGTTCCGGCAAGGGAACCATTGCTTCCCTGCTGGCCAGGGAGCTGGGTTGGGGGTTGCTGGACAGTGGCGCCCTTTACCGGCTGACTGCGCTGGCGGCCATGAATCACGGGGTGGATTTTGAGGATGAAGCCTCTCTGGAAGTGTTGGCAGGGCATCTGGATGTCCAGTTTATTCCCGATGAAGACGGAAAAGAACTGACGATTATTCTCGAAGGGGAAAGGGTTGGAGAGAGTCTGAGAACGGAAGAGGTTGGTGCGATGGCGTCAAAAGTGGCGGCGTTGCCCGGCGTTCGCAGGGCTCTGTTACAGCGTCAGCGGGATTTTGCGGAAAAGCCAGGCCTGGTGGCGGATGGCCGTGACATGGGGACGGTGGTTTTCCCGGAGGCTGCTCTCAAGATCTTTCTCACCGCCAGCGCCGAAGAACGGGCAAAAAGACGCCATGAACAGTTGCATCAAAAGGGCATAAATGCTAGTTTTGATCGCCTTTTGTCAGATATCAGGGCCCGGGATGCGAGGGACAGCCAGAGGGCAGTGTCGCCGCTGAAAGCAGCAGACGACGCTGAAGTAATGGACAGTACCCGGATGAGCATCCAGGAAGTCTTTAATGAAGTGCTGACAAAAATGAAGTTAAAAGGGTTACTTTGAGCCTGTCTGACTTATGGCTGGCTGCTAGACTCCTTTTAACGACGAAGGTTGACTTCGTACAAGTTTTAAGCCCCCTTTTCTGGAAGGGGGATAGCGGGGGATGAAGCGGTTGCTTCATCCTTTTTTTACTGGAGGACCGGCTCAGGCGTAATGCCAGCACTGCCGATTCGGTCCTGATTAAGGTAACCCACACTGGCTGGCGGTGTGGACGGCAAGCAGTTATCACTCTGGGGTTGATGGTTGACGGATACCCTCATAATGAGCGCTCTGGCTGTGAGTACGTTGTTACAGGAAAGATCATGAGCGAAAGCTTTGCTGAACTTTTTGAAGAGAGCCTGAAAGAAATCGAAATGAAGCCCGGCGCCATTGTCAGTGGTGTAGTGGTTGATATCGATAGCGATTGGGTAACTGTGCATGCTGGCCTGAAGTCTGAGGGTGTCATTCCCAAGGCTCAATTCCAGGATGAAAACGGTGAGTTGACCATCGCGGTTGGCGATGAAGTCCAGGTTGCCCTGGACGCGGTTGAAGACGGCTTCGGTGAAACCCGTCTGTCCCGTGAAAAAGCCAAGCGTATGGAAGCCTGGAAAGAGCTTGAGAAAGCCTTTGAAGCAGAAGACGTGGTTAAGGGTGTTATCAGTGGTAAGGTCAAGGGTGGCTTCACTGTTGACGTGGCTACTATCCGTGCCTTCCTGCCTGGTTCTCTGGTTGATGTCCGTCCGGTTCGTGATACTGCGCACCTGGAAGGCAAAGAGCTGGAATTCAAGGTTATCAAGCTGGATCAGAAGCGTAACAACGTTGTTGTTTCCCGTCGCAGCGTCCTGGAAGCTGAAAACAGTGCTGAGCGTGAGCAGCTGCTGGGCTCCCTGCAGGAAGGTCTGGAAGTCAAGGGTATCGTTAAGAACCTGACCGACTACGGCGCCTTTGTTGACCTGGGTGGCGTTGACGGCCTGCTGCACATCACCGACATGGCCTGGAAGCGCATCAAGCATCCGAGCGAAATTGTCAACGTTGGCGATGAGATCAACGTTAAGGTACTGAAGTTTGACCGTGAGCGTAACCGCGTATCTCTGGGTCTGAAGCAGCTGGGTGAAGATCCATGGGTCGCTATCACCAACCGCTTCCCTGAAGGTACCCGTGCCTCTGGCCGCGTAACCAACCTGACTGACTACGGCTGCTTTGTTGAGCTGGAAGAAGGTGTTGAAGGTCTGGTACACGTTTCCGAAATGGACTGGACCAACAAGAACATCCACCCATCCAAGGTGGTTGCTCTGGGTGATGAGGTTGAAGTTCAGGTTCTGGATATCGACGAAGAGCGTCGTCGTATCTCCCTGGGTATCAAGCAGTGCAAGAAGAACCCATGGGAAGAGTTCTCCGGTTCCTTCAACAAGGCTGACAAGCTCAAGGGCAAGATCAAGTCCATCACTGACTTCGGTATCTTCATCGGTCTGGACGGTGGTATTGACGGTCTGGTTCACCTGTCTGACATCTCCTGGAACGAAGCCGGTGAAGACGCAGTTCGCCAGTACAAGAAGGGCGACGAAGTTGAAGCCGTTATTCTGGCCATTGATGCCGAGCGTGAGCGTATCTCCCTGGGTATCAAGCAGCTGTCTGAAGATCCGTTCAGCTCCTTTGCCGGTCTGAATGAGAAGGGCACTATCGTCAAGGGTGTGATCAAGGAAGTGACCGCCAAGGCCGCTACTGTTGAGCTCGCCGAAGACGTTCTGGCGACTCTGAAGGCTTCTGAAATCAGCATTGACCGTGTCGAAGATGCAACCAATGTTCTGAAGGAAGGCGAAGAAATCGAAGCTCGCATCATCAGCATTGACCGCAAGAACCGTAACATCAACCTGTCTATCAAAGCGAAAGACCAGGCTGATGAGAAGGCGGCCATGAAAGAGCTGCGCAGCAAGCAGGAAGAAGAAGCTTCCGGTCCGACCACCATTGGTGATCTGATCAAGGCTCAGATGGAAAACAAATAAGTTTTTCTGACAGGCCTGGCTTAATTCCCTTCGGGGAAAAGCAATAAAAACCGCGGTTTATACCGCGGTTTTTTTATGGGCAATCAAAGGGTTGCTTGATTTCTCGGTTTGGGTTAGCTAGGGTAGAATCTTCTTGGTCGTAAACGGCGAAGGCTTGGGGTTGAAAGATGGAGGCTGGAACACTTATCGGTGGTTCTGGTGTCCGGGCCTTCAGGGAGTGGCAGGGAAAGGAATAATGACGATGACCCGGTCTGAACTGATCGAACAGATTGCCCAACTGCAACCGCAGTTGTCCATCAAAGATATCGAGCTGGCTGTCAAAGCGATTATGGAGCACATGTCCCACGCGCTTGCAACCGGTGAGAGGGTGGAGATAAGGGGGTTTGGCAGCTTCTCACTTCATTATCGTGCCCCCAGAGTGGGCCGTAATCCAAAAACCGGTGAGTCCGTCACGCTGCAGGCCAAGCATGTTCCCCATTTCAAACCAGGAAAAGAGCTGAGAGAGCGGGTAAACCGTGGCCTGGAAGAGGGCATCAGCGGATCGTAAATTGACTTATGGCGGACGATAAATTGACTGTTGTCACGACGATTGTCGTATGGCTCAAGCGCCTCCTCCTTCTTGCTTTCTTCATTGTGATGCTGGTGTTTTTTGTCAATTTTACGTTGTCGAATACCCAGCAGGTCAGCCTGGAAATGCTTGGCTGGTCATTGCCGTCGGTAGGCAGCTCTACACTGGTTATGGTCCCTTTTATTCTGGGCGGTATCCTTGGCTTGTTGGGCTCTCTGCTTGTGGTTGTGCGTCTGCGTCTTGCCAATGCCAGCCTGCAAAGAAAGCTGGTGCGGCGGGATTCTGAGCTGCAGAAGTTAAGAACAAGCGCCCTCAAAGGGTTAACGGATGCCTGATTTTGCTTTACTGGGGCTGGTTCTTGCTGCAATTATTATTGGTTATTTTTTTGGCTGGCGTGACCAGAAAAAGAAAAACGCCGGTTCCTCGAATCGCCTTTCCAAAGATTATTTCGTCGGGCTCAATTATCTGATCAATGAGCAGACTGATGAAGCCATTGATGTGTTTATCAAGGCGCTGGATCTGAATGATGATACCGTCGATACCTACCTTGCCCTGGGCAGTTTGTTTGGGAAAAGAGGGGAGGTGGAGAAGTCCATCCGGGTTCATCAGGATCTGCTGGCCCGTCCCAGCCTGACTCCCCAGCAATCGGTTTGTGTTCAACTGGCTCTGGCCAGGGATTATTTTTCGGCAGGTCTGCTGGACCGTGCCGAGGCCATTCTTGTTGATATCAGCCGTCAGAATCACTCAATGCAGCGAGAAGCCCTTCGGCAACTCCTCAAGGTGTATGAGCACGAGCGGGAATGGCACAGTGCTATTGAAGTGGCTGAGCGGCTGCGTAAAAGCGGCGGTGAGCAGTACTCCGTGTTTCTGGCTCACTATTACTGCGAGCAAAGTGAAATCAGCCTTCAGAGAAACGATCGTGTTTCGGCTCGCCGGGCCGTTCGTCAGGCATTTGCCCGTGACCGCAACAGCGTCCGGGCCAGTCTTTTGCTAGGGAAAATAGAGTTTGAAGAGGGACGTTACAAAGAGGTCATCAAAGTACTTCAGCGTATTTCTTATCAGGATGTCAGCTTTGTGCCCCTGTCGATTCCCATGCTTGAGCTCTGTTTTGAGCGGCTCGGCAGCTATCGCGGCCTGGGGGCTTATCTCGGTCGTTGCCTTAATGAGCGGCCGGGCAGTGCTGTTATTATTGCCATGACCCGACTGTTGCTCCGTGAAAACGGTGAGCAGCAGGCCATTCATTTTCTGACATCACAGCTGGATCGTCACCCCACATTAAAAGGACTCCATGAGTTGATTGGCATCAGGCTTCGCTATCAGGGAGAGGAGCCCGGTGGAGGTCTGCAGCTGATCCGGCGGCTTACGGAACGGATGCTGGAGCTTAAACCGGTATTTGCCTGTGACCATTGCGGCTTTTCCGGCAAGGAAATGCACTGGCAATGCCCTGGTTGCCACTCGTGGGGAGCAGTTAAACCGATTCAGGGTTTTGAGGGGGATTGAACTTCTTTACTGTTTTCCGGTCGATATCAACAGTGCAGTGTTTTTATCGCTGCGCAGGGACGTATTTGATCGGTGATAGTTATGGATGTCAATGTAAATAAGCTGACGGCCCATTATGAAGGTCTCACATGTGGAGATGATCCCTCTGAGAAGGGATGTGTGGCCGGTGGAGCTGTCAGTCGGTTTGATCAAGAGCGGAAAATGCCTCCTTCTGGTGATGGCAGGGATTTTGAGTTATGTTCTATCTCGGCCAGAGAAGTTGCTTATGCCTGTCTGGGAAGCCTTCTTAAACCTATCCAGCACAAGAGCGCGATAGTTCAGATTATTGATAATCTCAAAGGCTATTTACCCATAGGGGTGAGTAATGTTGAAGAAGACGACCATCATTGCATGGCGGACTCTGTTAAGAAACTGGTCCATTATTACGAGAGTCATCAAGCTGATTTTCAGAATGCCGTTTATAAATATTACCTTGGTGAAGAAGGAAGGGTGAAGGGGCTGGATACGGATTCGGCCTGTGCTCTTCGGGACAGGCTGGGTGAAGATTGGTTGACCTTATCGGCTAATGTACGAGAGTGCTCTCTGGAGGGCTATGAGCCCCTTTTAGATGGAATTGGGGAAGCCCTCGTTTTGCTACAGCATGACTGTTCTATTCAAGCATTCCGTGTTAATGATTTCAGTTACTCCAAAACGGATGAAAATGATAATGAAGGTGTTGTGGGTGATTATTCTTCTTTGATTTCAGTGGGTTCTCTGGATCAAGTAAACGGACAGTTGAAAAAAGACTTTCCAAGGAGGAGGGTAAGCTGCAGTTTTATAAACCCCTTTGAGAAAATTATTTTCTCTTCTGATGATATGGAGCAGGAAAAGAAGTTGCCGGAAAATCATCAGAAAACCGATGAGGCTATTCTTGATGTTTTGTTGAGTCGATTTGATCGCGAGCTGGCCCGTTTTCTAAAGTTATCAAAGATGGACTTTTTGGATAAAGACTTTGCAGGAAGGTTTATTAAGACCAATGCAGCACAAGGTGGAATGGCTTTGATGATGGGGATGAGTCAGAAGGCCGCAGATAAATTTATTTCTCGTTTTCCAGGGTATCTTATTTTTCCGGACCAGAGTGGCTTAAAGAATCATGCCGAATTCAGCATTCAAGAAAACAAGCTTCGCCTTGTGACAACCATGGAATGGGAATTGGCTCTTTACAGGGATGGCTCTGATAAAAAGCTGGGGTGCAGAAGAGTTAAGTTTGAGGTGGTTTCCGAGCTGGGTGTTGATGATAAAGAGCCTGATCTGGTGAACGCGAAAATGGAGCCTGCAGATCACAAAAGCAAAGTGGCTCCCCGAGCTGGACTCGAACCAGCGACCCAATGATTAACAGTCATTTGCTCTACCAACTGAGCTATCGGGGAATAACCTTGTCAGGAATAATACCTGTCCTGCCTGAGCTGTCAACCGGAAACCCGGTGTAACCGGGTTTCCAGGAGCTATAACCCTCAGGACAGAGTGTCTCTCAGTCGATCCAGTGCTTTCTCCAGCGCCTCATCGCTGGTGGCAAAAGAAAGTCTCATGCAGCCGTCAGCGCCAAAGGCTGAACCGGGCACCAGGGCAACCCCTTTTTCCAGGAACAGGGCGGCCAGGTCCGTGTCTTTTTCAAAGCCCAGAGTTTTCATGGCATCGTTAAAGTCCGCAAACGCATAAAAAGTGCCGTCCCCCTCAATAGCACTCACGCCGGGCAGCTGGTTTAAGCGGCCGACCACGTAGTCATGACGCTTTTTAAAGGCCGTCAGCATCTCCTTGACGCAGTCCTGGGAACCGTTCAGGGCTTCAACCGCAGCAGCCTGGGCAATGGAGCAGGGGTTGGAGGTGCTCTGGGACTGGATCTTCTTCATGTTTTTGATCAACCACTCAGGACCGCCTGCATAACCGATCCGCCAGCCGGTCATGGAGTAAGCCTTGGAAACACCATTAAGAACAATGGTGCGGTCGTACAGCGCCGGGCAGGCCATAAGAATGTTGCAGAAAGGCTCGTCGCTCCAGAGGATATGTTCGTACATATCATCGGTAGCCACCATCACCTCCGGGTACTTCAGCAGCACTTCCGCCAGGGACTCCAGCTCTTTTCGGGTATAGGCGGTACCAGAGGGATTGGAGGGGCTGTTCAGAACCACCAGACGGGTTTTGTCAGTGATGGCGGCATCCAGTTGTTCGGCGGTGATTTTGAAGCGGTTTTCCAGGCCCGCTTTGACAATCACCGGCACGCCTTCGGCAATGGTGACCATGTCCGGATAGGAGACCCAGTAGGGGGCTGGAATCACCACTTCATCGCCTTTGTTCAGCAGGGCCAGAGCCAGATTGAAAAAACTCTGTTTTCCGCCACTGGAAACCAGGATCTGGTTAGGAGCGTATTCCAGGCCGTTATCCCGATTGAATTTGTCGATCACGGCCTGTTTCAGTTCAGCGGTGCCATCCACGGCGGTGTATTTGGTTTTCCCTTCAGCAATGGCTTTTACGGCAGCAGCCTTGATGTGTTCCGGGGTGTCAAAGTCAGGCTCGCCCGCACCCAGGCCGATAATATCGTGACCGGCGGCTCTGAGCTCGGCGGCTTTGGCGGTGACCGCCAGGGTGGGGGAAGGCTTGACCATTTGCACGCGTTGGGATGGAGTCACGGTGATCCTCGTTTATGGTTGTCACGCAGGGAATTATAATGCTGTTGTTCGTCGTCCGTGTTGATTGTTTCCTGGTTGTTTTTCGTTGAGGTAATCAGCTGTCCGTCGCAGTATGATAACGGACGGTGGCAGTGATTCTCCGAAGTAAGTGAGAACAACAGTGGGAGCCTGTCGGACTTATGACAATTTCGGCCTAAAATCCAGAAAGAACGGCCAAATTTTACGATGAATTCGATTAAATAGGTCAGCTATTTGCACGAATCCATCGAAAAATCTAGCTCGTTCTACTGAATTTTATGCTCGAAAGCATAAGTCAGACAGTCTCCAAGGCATGATACACAATCCAGGGGGGTTGTTCACGATTTTGAAGCGATCGGGGGCAGCTGACTGGTCAAAAAGCCAGGAAATCGAAGGGTTTTATGAGTCGAGCATTCAAGGTGTCTTCCCGTTTCAGTCCTGCCGGTGACCAGCCGGGGGCGATTCAACAACTGGTGCAGGGGATTCAGTCCGGCCTGGCCTGCCAGACACTGCTGGGGGTAACCGGGTCCGGAAAGACCTTCACCGTGGCCAACGTGGTGGAACAGATTCAGCGCCCCACGATCATCATGGCCCACAATAAAACCCTGGCGGCCCAGCTATACGGCGAGTTCAAGGAGTTCTTTCCGGATAATGCGGTGGAGTACTTTGTCTCTTATTACGACTATTACCAGCCCGAGGCCTATGTGCCCACTTCCGACACTTATATAGAGAAAGATGCGTCGGTCAATGAGCATATAGAGCAGATGCGGCTCTCGGCCACCAAGGCGTTAATGGAGCGGGACGATGCCATTATTGTGGCAACGGTGTCGGCTATTTATGGTCTGGGAGACCCGGGGTCTTACCTGAAGATGATTCTGCACCTGGACCGCGGGGATCAGGTGGAGCAGAGGACGCTGTTGCGTCGTCTGGCTGAACTACAGTATACGCGCAATGACGCTGAGCTTCGTCGGGCCACCTATCGGGTTCGGGGCGATGTGATCGATATCTTTCCGGCGGAATCTGAGAAAGAAGCCATCCGGCTGGAACTGTTTGATGAGGAGCTGGAGTCCATCAGCGAGTTTGACCCTTTAACCGGCGAGGTGTTGCGAAAGCTGCCCCGGGTGACCATCTATCCAAAAACGCACTATGTCACTCCAAGGCAGACCATTCTGGATGCGGTTGAGGCCATCAAGGTGGAGCTGGCGGAACGGCTGGAGGTGTTGAAAAACAACAACAAGCTGGTGGAAGCCCAGAGGCTGGAACAGCGAACCCGGTTTGATCTGGAAATGATGGTGGAGCTGGGCTATTGCACGGGCATTGAAAACTATTCCCGTTACCTCTCGGGCAATCAGCCCGGGGAAGCACCGCCCACCCTGTTTGACTACATTCCCGATAACGCCCTGCTGGTGATTGATGAGTCCCATGTCACCGTTCCCCAGGTGGGGGCTATGTACAAGGGCGATCGTTCCCGCAAGGAAACCCTGGTGGAGTTTGGCTTCCGGTTGCCGTCGGCCCTGGACAACCGGCCCATGAAATTTGAAGAGTGGGAAGCCCGACGACCCCAGACCATCTTTGTGTCAGCGACGCCGGGCAAATACGAAGAGGAACATCAGGGCCAGGTGGTGGATCAGGTGGTTCGACCCACAGGGCTGGTGGATCCGGAAATTGAAGTACGCCCGGCCAGTACCCAGGTGGATGACCTGCTGTCGGAAATCCACAAGACCGTGGCCAAACAGGAGAGAGTGCTGGTCACAGTGCTGACCAAGCGCATGGCGGAAGACCTGACCGAGTACCTCCATGAGCAGGGGGTGCGTGTGAGATACCTGCATTCGGATATCGATACGGTAGAGCGGGTGGAAATCATCCGGGATCTCAGGATTGGTGCCTTTGATGTGCTGGTGGGGATCAACCTGCTCCGTGAAGGGCTGGATATGCCGGAAGTGTCGCTGGTGGCGATTCTGGATGCGGATAAGGAAGGTTTTCTCCGGTCAGACCGCTCCCTGATCCAGACCATTGGTCGTGCTGCCCGGAATATCAATGGGCACGCCATTCTTTATGGTGACCGCATCACCGGCTCCATGGAGCGGGCCATCGGCGAAACCGAGCGCAGAAGAACCAAACAGCTGGAATACAATCAAAAGCACGGCATTGTTCCCAAAGGGGTCCATAAGTCTGTGGCGGATATTCTGGAAGGGGCTGTGGCCCCCGGGAAGAAAAAAGCCGGACGAGGTCAACGGAAAGTGGCAGAGCCGAGTGCGGGTTATCAGGTCACCATGACTCCGGAAGTGATGGCGGAGACCATTGAAAAGCTGGAGGCGAAAATGATGGAGCATTCCCGCAACCTGGAGTTTGAAGAGGCGGCGGCGGTGCGGGATGACATTGCCCGTTTGCGGGAGCAGGTGCTCAAGCACTGAGCCCTTTTGGGTAGGGGGGGGCTTGGGGGAGAGGCTAACAGGGCGCACATTACGTGCATTAGTTCAGATCTGATCTGACAATTCCCTCTTCAAAAAAGGGAAGGGTTACCGATTTAGATAGAGGGTGAAATCACTGAAATCTAAATCGTAAAAAGGTAACCCTTATGATTCATACTAATCA
>NZ_JBLYZI010000041.1:0-43471 GCF_057680865.1 Endozoicomonas sp. Z74 | reverse complement strand
CCTTTACCCCACCAACTAGCTAATCCGACGCAGGCTCATCCAATAGCGCAAGGTCCGAAGATCCCCTGCTTTCCCCCTTAGGGCGTATGCGGTATTAATCCGGATTTCTCCGGGCTATCCCCCACTATCGGGCAGATTCCTACGTGTTACGCACCCGTCCGCCGCTCGTCAGCAAAGAGCAAGCTCTCCCTGTTACCGCTCGACTTGCATGTGTTAGGCCTGCCGCCAGCGTTCAATCTGAGCCATGATCAAACTCTTCAGTTTAAATCGTTTTGTCACTTCACTCCGAAGAGCAAGCAACGACTCAATTTTGCAATTAAACGTACATGAATTAACAGATATGTTCGCTTGCTCAATTAAGCATCTTAAGTAGTTCAAGACCGAAGTCTTGTTAACCGATGCAATCGCACAAGCGCCCACACGAATTGTCTGATATCTTGTTAAAGAACTTGGTTAGAATCAGGAGATTCTCAACCCTGATCAGCCGTTGATGCCGATCAGCAAGGCCGCCTATCTTACCGTGGCGGCTTTCGTTGTCAAGCAGTCTTTTGCGTCAGAGCAAAGAAGCTTTCCAACTCACTGACGCTGGCCTCAGCCCCTGTCAGCGGATGCGCATCTTACCGCGCTGCAGCTCGTTGTCAACCGGTCATTTTTTGATAACCGTTTAACCAACCGCACCTCCCATCATCGAACCCGGTCAGCAATGAACGACTCGTTCCGCTGTCCTGACTGATGTCTTGGAAGTGGGGCGCATTATACGCACCCCAAGCGCTCTGGCAACCTGCGCAATATACCTAAAACAAGAAAAGACAAACCATCTTTATGCCCGGTTGAAATCAAAAGCCAGCACATCGGCTATGCGGGAGGTATTCATCATCAGCATCAGCAAGCGATCAATACCCAATGCCACCCCGGCACAGTCCGGCATTCCATGGTCCAGGGCATCCACCAGTCGCTGGTCATAAGGGTATACATCGAATTCCCGGTTTTCCCGCTGCTTCTGTGAAGCTTGAAAACGCGCTTGCTGCTCATCAGCATCCAGCAGCTCATGATAGCCATTGGCCAGTTCAACCCCGTTGACAAACAGTTCGAAGCGGGCCGATACCTCAACACCCTCATCATTTCTATGAATGCGCGCCATGGCTGACATGCAGACCGGGTAGTCATAAACAAACACCCCTTCCAGGGCTGTAGAACGCCCCCCGAGATGAGGCTCAATAAAGTGAGAGAAAAGCAGGTCCAGAGCGTCAACCCGATCAAGCCCGGCCAGCTTGCCATCCACTTTTTCCTGAACCAGGCGATCAAGGTCACTGTCCGGTGCCGTATAAGGGTTCACTCCCAGTACCTCCTCAAAGAGATCCCCATAACGGCAGCGCCTGATTTCAGTAAAGTTTGCAACGCTTGAGAGCAGGCTGGATACATCGTCCATCAAACGCTGCTGATCCATTCCCACCCGATACCACTCCAGCAGGGTGAACTCAGGATTATGCCGACCACCGGCCTCGCCGTTTCGAAAGACCCGCCCCATGGAAAAAATGTCGCCACTGCCCGCTGCCAGCAATCGCTTCATGGCAAACTCAGGGGAAGTATGAAGGTAACAGGTTTGCTCTCTCTCCTCCCCAATGGGGGAAAATTCCGTTGAAAAGCTGTCAATGTAGACATCAACCGTGGCACTGCTGGACAACATGGGCGTTTCCACCTCCATTACACCCTGGCTATCAAAATAGCCGCGTACGTTGCGCAACAGCCCCGCTCTTTCCCTGAGCGCCATCATTGGTGCGGAAGGTTTCCATAGGTCGGTTGTCATAATGAACCCTGAAGCCGGAGTAAAAAAAAGAAATGCTGACTAATAATGTAGGGCTAAATGAGCCAGGAAAGTAGGGGTAGTCAGGGAGAAGGGAGCATGGGAGGTAAAAACAAGGCGGCCTGGGCCGCCTGTTAATGTCATGAGAGCAGCAGAATACTACTTAACACGACCAACGTATTCCCCTGTACGGGTATCAATTTTCAGCACTTCACCTTCCACAATAAACAGTGGCACCTTCACAGTAGCGCCAGTACTGAGTTTCGCAGGCTTGGAGCCACCCTGGGCCGTATCGCCTTTAAGGCCCGGATCGGTCTCAACCACCTGAAGCTCAACGAAATTCGGAGCAGAAACAGAAAGTGGTGCGCCGTTGTACAGAGTCACCGAGTATACTTCCTGCTCTTTCAGCCAGTTAATCGTATCACCTACCGCTTCTTTACTGGCCCCGTGCTGCTCATAAGAGCCGTCGGTCATCATGAAGTGCCAGAATTCGCCATCGGTGTAGAGATACTCCATGTCCAGTTCCATGACATCGGCAGCCTCCAGGCTTTCACCGGACTTGAACGTACGTTCCCAGACTCGGCCGGACATCAGGTTACGGAATTTAACCCGATTGAAGGCCTGCCCCTTCCCGGGCTTAACAAATTCATTCTCAATGATCGAGCAGGGATCACCTTCGAGCATTACTTTGAGACCTGAGCGAAACTCATTGGTACTATAACTAGCCATTGGACCTTACCAGGAGATCAAAAACCCCTATGATAACCCGTTCCGAGCTCAGTGTGCAGACCATCGACCCGTTCACCTGCTGGCAGGAACAACTGGTGAGTGCCATTACGTCACCGGAGCATTTGCTGGATATATTGCAGCTGGACCGGAAGCTGCTCCCTCCGGCACTGAAGGCCAACCAGGCATTTTCCCTGAAAGTCCCTCACTCTTTTGTGGCCAGAATGGAACCGGGGAACCCGAAAGACCCGCTTCTGAAACAGGTACTCCCCATTGGAGAAGAATGCATTGATGTTGAGGGGTATGGCATTGACCCGCTGGCAGAGCAGTCTCAAAACCCCACTGATGGTGTCATTCACAAATACCATGGCCGGTTACTGCTGATCGTCAGCGGCGCCTGTGCCATTAACTGCCGCTTCTGTTTCCGCCGCCACTTTCCTTATCAGGACAACAACCTGGGCGGAGAGAGCTGGCAAAAAGCACTGGAGTATATCCGATCAGATACCAGCATACGGGAAGTCATTTTCAGTGGCGGTGACCCCCTGGCAGCCAGTGACAAGCGTCTGGGGAAAATGGTCAGGGAACTCAGCAACATCAGCCACGTTGAAACCCTTCGCATTCATACCCGGCTGCCGGTTGTTATTCCGCAACGCATTACAGAAACAATGCTGGACTGGTTTACCGGCCATCGACTGAAGCCGGTGATGGTGATCCATTGCAACCATGCCAGAGAGATCAATCATGAACTCAGACAGGCCATGCACACCCTGAGGAATGCAGGGGTCACCTTGCTGAACCAGACGGTATTGCTGCAGGGAATCAACGACAATGGCCCAGCTCTTGCCGACCTCAGTCATAAACTGTTCGACGCAGGTGTATTGCCTTATTACCTTCATTTGCTGGACCACGTCCATGGAGCGGCGCATTTTGATGTGTCAGAAGCTCATGCCAAATCATTGGTCGAAGACGTCAAGGCCTCCTGCCCCGGGTACCTGATTCCCAGGCTGGTCAGAGAGATTCCTGGTAAACCTGGAAAAACCTGGGTTCAATAAACACCCCCAGGATGTAAAACGGGTGATGAAAATCGGCGTTTTCTTGTGTAAATTATAAAGAACTCACTGCCTGACAGGACGTCAGGCAGTTACACAATCGGGACAAGGGAATGGAACCGGATTACGACCTGGCCGCAATGGCCCTGCCTCAACGCACTCGAGCCTCACTGGCGTTCTGCCAGAGTTCCGCGAATAACCACCTGGAAGCGTTGACGTCATGGCAGAAAGAGCTGCCCAAAACCGATCACAGCAAAACCGGGCAACTGCTTGCAGAAGCACTGCAGGAGCTTGCGGAACTGGACGCCTCCCCATCCGAGCTGCTGCAACTGGCAGAATCTCTTCGATCCCAGGTCCTTTCCGTTACTCACACACTTTATCAGCAACACTTGAAAAGACACCTGACCTTTAATGAGATTCAACAGGAACCGTTTGAGCTTTGTGAATGTCTTTACCAGAATCTGGTTCAGGCATTTACGGCCGTCCTCCAGTGCTGCATTGATCACAATGAACAAGGAGAGATACAGGCAAGAGCCTGTCACCGGGCCTTTTCAGGCAGCAGTTTTACTTATCTGTTTTATTGTCAACTTTACCGGCCAGCCCCTGAAGGGTTCTGGCGAAATCTCCACCAGCTTTACCAGATAGCGGTTAATAGACAACTGCATTCATTCAGCCAGGCTGACCCATTCGACAGCAAAAGCAAGCCTCTCTCAGCGGCGGACCATTACAAACGGACATTATTAATGTCGAGAAGCCGTTCCAGTCAGCTGTCCCGTGATGAAATCCGACAGACCTGGCAGGCACTGAGCTTATGGGTACCCCACTGCACCCTGCGCCCCCAGTCAGGACTGCAGACGTACTTTGCCGCCAATCTCAGCAGTGATGAGGGGCTTCATTATGCAACTCCGGACCCGGACAAAACCGTCCCGGGCGTCATCGGCCTGGATGTGAGGGTGCTGACCAACCACCTGAAGAAAATAAAAGAGAATCCCAAAACCACCAGCGCACTTTCTCCGGAATTACTGGGACACCTTGCCTCCACCTGGACACACATCTGTAAACGTTCCTCCCCCCGGCAGGCCGGGGGAGGCAGTTGCTCCATCAGCCTGGGGTTCAGCGGACTCCACTTCCACCTCTGCGAAAAGAAACCGTTTAACGACATGATTGCCCCCTACTCCAGCGGAAAAGGGGGAGGCAAAAGTGAGTTTTCAGCAAAAACCGGGGATGTCTGGTCTGAAGCCCATGACACACTCCCCTCTGAAGAAGAGACCCTGGGTCCGACCACCCATAATGAAACCATCACCTTCAACAGCCAGAGCCTGGAAGGGGATTCCCACTTTCCAATACTGCCCACTACGGTCATTAATCACAGCAGCAAAGGTTTCTGCCTTCGCTTCAATGCAATACCGCCACACTCCTTTCATGCCGGCGAACCTGTCGGCATCCAACAGGAATCCTCCGCTACCTGGGCGCTGGCCGTTGTCCGCTGGGTAGAAGTCACCAACAACACGGAAGTGACCCTGGGGGTTGAGCTGTTGTCAGCCAAACCGGTGCCCGCCGCGATTTCCCTGATCCATAAAACCCAGGATATGAGCCACTTCCACCGAGCCTTCCTGATTCAGACATCGTCGTCTGAACCATCTCATGAACGCAGCTCTGACACTCTGATCATGCCAAGACTGCCCAGCAAGCCCGGGCTGAAATTCCGGCTGGTTCACAACCACACCCTTGGCAATGGACAGCTGATGGAATGCGTCAGCACCACGACCGGCTTCAACGAATATCAATACCGCCTGTTTGACTGATGGCCTGACAGGAACCAGCTACAAGAACCAGCTATAGTTGGCTGAACATTAGCCATTTCTGGTTCAAGCTCCATGTCCAACGCTTTCAGCCTCCTGCTTATCCTGTTTTGCGGGTACCTCAGTGGTTGTGTCAGTACAGAGAAGGTCATGCGTTCATGGCAGGGAAAGCCTGTGGAAGAACTGATCACCACCTGGGGGGCGCCCTCTTCCCAGTCCCAGCTTAAAGATGGCCGGTCTGTTTACAGCTGGATTTCCAACTGGGGGTCCGCCTATTTGATGAATACCTGCCGGCAGTCTTTTACGGTCAATGACCAGGGCATCATTGAGCTCTGGCGATTTTCCGGCTGCCCTCACTGGCAGGCGGACCCGGGAAGCCTGAACCGGGAAAAACCAGAACTGGCTCAAGAATAAACATTCCCATATCACCCTCCGGGAAAAAACGATTTATCTCCGCTGGTGACTGGCTTATCGTAGAGGGAACGCAGAAGACTGAACAGTGATCAGCACAGAATGGACTACAGCAGACAGACCGTACGCTTGCTCGCCCTTGAAGACTCTCCCAATGACGTTGAACGATGGGTAAAACTCTTTCGTAACGCGGGAATGCCTCCCAGAGTTCAACACATATCCAGCCCTGAATCCCTTGAAGAAGCCCTGAAGCAGGGGCACTGGGATTTGATGCTGGGTTCTGAAGAGTCGACCCGGCTCAACGCCCGGCAGGCCATCTCCCTGATCCAGCAGCACAAGCAGGATATTCCAGTCATCGTGACACTTCCGGAATACAACCCGGAACAGGCAACCTCCTGGCTGTCTGCCGGGGCCAGGGACGCCATACCCAGTGCCAATGAAACCCACATTCTCCATGCCGTTATCCGGGAACTCACCAGCCTTGAAGACCGGCGGGCACTGAATGAAACCCGGTTGGAGCTGCAGAATTCCAACGAAAGGTGTCAACTACTGCTGGCTAATGCCACGGAAGCTATTGCCTACATTCACGACGGTATGCATGTGGATGCCAATGACGCCTATCTGCAACAGTTTGGCTATGAAGACGCTGACGACCTCGCAGGAATGCCATTGATTGACATGGTTGGCCCGGAACACCAGGAGCAGATCCGGCAGCTGTTGAAACAGATCGACTCCAGGGCCGGTGAACCCCTGGAGTGTCAGCTGTCTCACACCGATGGGCATTACATTCCCGTCAGTATCCGGCTGACCGAAGCGCAGTATGACGGTGAACCCTGTATCCAGCTGACCATTCACCCTCTGGGCGTTCCAGTACTGAATCAACCCGTGGGTGACAGTCATGAACGGGTAGAAAGCCCCGGGCTGATTGAGCCAGAACTAAAACCACTAACCAGCAGCGATACGTTTCTGGAAGAGGCCGGGCAACTGCTGGCAAGCGCTGAACAGGCCACCCTGATCCTGCTTCAGCTGGACGACTTCCAGCAGATCCGCCAGGAAGCCAGCATTGAGGGCATGCTCTCCATTCAAAAAACCATCCTTGCCATGCTCGGGGAATCTTTTCCCGGGAGCAGAAGTGGCCACCAGGGAGATGACCGGTTCCTCGCCCTGACCACCGGCCAGGATGATCCGGAAACCATCAGGGAACAGCTGCTGGAACTGCAGGAAACCATTGATAACCACCTGTTTGGCAGTGCCGAAGAAACCCTGACCACCACCGTCACCATTGGCTTTGCCGTGAGCAAACCGGGCCAGACTCTGGCAGAACTGCTGAGCAATGCCGAAAACGCCTGCGAACTGGGCCTCCGACAGGAAGGCCCCCGGGTCTGCCAGTACTCCAAGGCCCAGGAGCTGAACCGCAAGGCAGAAGACGGAGACGTTCAGGCCATGATCCGCCAGGCGTTGTCTGAAGACTCCTTCCACCTTCTGTATCAGCCCGTGATCAACATTACCGGCTCCGAAGAAAAACAGTATGAAGTGTTCCTGCGGCTGCAATCGCCCCAGGGAGAAACTGTGGAGGCCGCCACCTTTATGGAAGCGGCGGAATCCTCCAGTCTGATGCCCCATATTGATCGCTGGGTGCTGCGCCAGTGCATACGACAACTGGCCCAGGTGCACAAACAGGGCCAGAACGTTCGCCTGCTGATTCACCTGAGTCATCTGTCCATCCAGGGCAAGGAGCTGGCCCAATACCTGTCCGGACTTCTGAAAGCCACAGAGCTTCCTGCAGAAAGCATCGTTCTGCAAATGCCAGAATCCGTCGTGCTTCAACAACTGAAGCGGGTCGTGGAATTTGCCGAAGCCGTCCAGAAGATTGGCTGCCACCTGGCGGTAACCCGCTTCCAGGGCGACTCCCGTTCCATGAAAATGCTCCGCCACCTGGATGTTCAGTTTGTGCGACTGGACGGCAGCTTCACCAGCAAACTGGAGCAGAACCGGGATGAGGACATTATTAAAATGCTGGAAATGCTCAAGGAACAGGGCGTTCACTGCATTGTCCCGAAAGTGGAAAGCACCCAGACCCTGGCCCACCTCTGGCGCCTTGGTGTTGAGTACGCCCAGGGTTACTACATTCAGGGTCCCATGGAAACCATGGACTTTGATTTTGGTTAAATGAATACAGGTATTCGCAGCCTCACTTTACTTTTAAAGTGAGGCACTGCCCTTAACATTCCGATGCTCTGAAAGATGCTACAGTTGCTCACTTCCGCCAGGAGAGACAAGCCTGTAGGTTAAACAATCAAACAGTGACCTGCCTCAACATTCACTAATCTTATCCTCAATACAATAATGCTATGGTTCGCCATAAAGCGGATCAAACGGGCCTGTATATACAGGGCTTTGGGCACTATTGAACTGACCACCCGTCGAGAATTCACATTTAATGAAGTATCACGTCATACGTCTGATGCCAGGTGATGACTTGCTTTCGTCTATAGAAAGTTACCTGGATCGCGAACATATTGAAGCTGGCTGCATCCTTTCTGTTGTGGGTAGCCTGAGAAAAGCCTGCCTCCGTCTGGCCAATCAGGAACAGCACACCACCTATTCCGACAAGTTTGAAATTGTTTCCCTGTCCGGAACCCTTTCGGTTCACGGGTCACACCTTCATATGGCAATTGCCGATGGCACTGGCAAAGTTACCGGTGGTCACCTTATGACCGGCTGCGAGGTCTATACGACAGTAGAACTGGTTATTGGTCACATGCCTGAGCTGTCTTTCCTCAGGGAGGAGTGCCCTCAATCAGGCTATCCCGAACTTGTTGTTAAACCTTCTCCCAGTCAGCTTTAAGGCGAACATCATGCTATCAAGACTTAATACTCAGACCCTGATTCTGATTCCCATGGCGATTGCCATTAATATGGCGCTGGGCCAGATTGTTGCCAGCCTGCAACTGCCCATTTTCCTGGACTCTATAGGTACCCTTCTGGTAGGCGTCCTGGGTGGACCATTGCTGGGCATGATTACCGGTGGCTTCACTAACCTGATATGGGGCGCGCTGGGTTCACCAACGGCGATCTACTTTGCCCCTGTTTCCATGATGATTGGCCTCGCCGCTGGTTTTCTAGCACGCCATGGCGGTTTCCAAAACCCTGTTTATGCGGCTATCAGTGGTGTGATTATTTCACTGGCTCTGGCTGTTGTTGCTGTGCCTATCCGGGTATATGTTTTTGGTGGTGTAACCGGCAGCGGCATTGATTTTCTTACCGGCTACCTGATGGTGGTTGGCCGTGACTTGTTCAGCTCTGTCATTATCTCTGTTATTTCCGGAAATATTATTGATAAGGTTCTCAGTACCATTGTAGTAGCCCTGATTATCCAGCGCCTGCCCCAGCGACTGACCTGCCATTTCCCGGGCTATTCCCTGTCAGCATCGAAGTCCTGATTCCCATGCACCCATTCACTGGCATGGCTTTATTGCTGTGGGTCATCACCTCTACTTTCACTCTGCCTCTCACGGGGCAGGTGTCATTAATAGTGTTACTGGCTTTTCTGGTATTGATGCTTCCAACTCTGGACTATCGCATTCTCAAGCGAACTCTCTGGCTGACATTACCGGCACTGTTTTCCCTGCTGCTTTTCCATGGCTGGATTATTCCAGGCCACTCCCTGGTGTCAGAACCTGATACCGCCGGTCTGCTTAAGGGAAGCAGAATCAGCGCAAGAATCACCCTGCTGATTATGGCTGCACTGATGTTTTTCGAAACGGTTCCAGTATCACGTTTAATGGCCGCAATGGGACAGGCCGGCTTTTCCACCAAAACGTCGTATATTCTGGTAAGCCCACTGCTGTTGATCAGCCGTATAACCATCCTGATTCATTCTGTGCGCAAGGCCCAGCAGGCCCGTGGACATAACCCTGGGGGCACACTGACGGCGAAGCTGGCTTCAGCCGTCTCCCTGATTCTTCCTGTGATTACCTGCGCCCTCTCTGATCTGCAACAGCGGGCCCTGGCATTGGACAGCCGCGGATTCAGAAACACAGCCCCAAGAACAGTGTGCTTCCCCTGCCCGGATACACAGGCCCAGAAATGGTTGCGTTACGGGGTTATGGTTCCAATCGTTTTTCAATTTGTTCTGGCCTGGTTTCTGTGAGCATTCCATCCCTGTCCTGTCAGTCACTTTCCTATCATTGCCCTCTTGAAAAGCGGCAACTGATCAACAATGCCAATTTAGTCCTGAATCAAAGAGAACCTATCGTAATCCATGGTAACGATATGCCCTCACTCTCGGCACTGGCAGTGATTTTATCTGGATTAGGGGCACAACATCTGAGCGGTGAAGTCAGCGGATCAATTGAATGGGGTGGGCCCCAGCCTACCTCTGGTGAAGTTGTTCTGCTGCAAGGCGGGCCATCGGAACAGCTCAGTGGCTGCTGTTTCTCTGTTCGGGATGAGCTGGTTTTCGGGGCAGAAAATATAGGCCTTCCTGTTGATAACATCCTTAAAAAAATGGAAGAGCTGATCCCTGTATTTGAACTTAAGCATCTGCTGGACCAAGACCCCTTTTCATTATCCGGTGGTGAACAACAGAGGCTATTGCTGGCGTCTGTTCTGATGATGCAGCCGAAAACCCTTATTCTGCAGGAACCTTTCAGTCAGTTATCTCCTGCAGCCGTGAAAAAGCTGGCTGACTGGTTAAGCCATCAGGAAAACACAACAATTGTTTATCTAAGCGCCAACCCCGAACTTTATATTCCCTGGGGAAAACGACAGTTCAGCCTTGAAGATGGCACACTCAGAGAGTATACGGCTGAACCAGAAAGCTACGGGTCAACAACGCCATCCCTCAAGTCAACACCAGACACTCAGGAGCCAAAGCCTTTACTGGCAATAGAAGGCCTCAGCTTCCACTACCCCAGCAAACCCCAACTATTGAGTGAACTTTCCTTTTCCGTTCACAAAGGGGAAATCGTCGCTCTTCAGGGTGACAACGGCTGTGGTAAATCCACTTTACTGAACCTGATTCAGGGGCACCTTCAACCTGACAGTGGAGATATACAGCTTGATGGACAGTCAGTCTGCAAGCTGAAACCCTGGGAAAGAGCAAAAGACATTGGCTTTGTTTTTCAGCAGCCAGAACAGCAGATCTTCTCTTCCACGATCAGGGAAGAGCTCCGTTATGGACCACGAAATATCGAAATGGATAAAGAAACCTGTGATCAGCAGGTAGAGCACATAGCCGGACTTTTACATCTGAGTGACGTACTGGATCAGAACCCTCTGGACGGACATTTCAGTCAGCGAAAGAACATAAACCTGGCCTCCATTATCACTATGAGTCCCAGGCTGTATCTACTGGATGAACCGTCGTCTGGTGTTGGTGAAGAGCAGCGAAAGCGATTGGTTGAACGTATTTTATATCTGCAGAAGCAGGGCAGTACCTTTCTGATCGTCAGCCATGATCCTGTGTTTATCAGAGCCTGTTGTCAACGCAGTATTCATCTGCCAAGGCTTTATACAGAGCATGAATGGGATCATAAGCAAAAAGCATAAACATTATGACTCCAGCTTCAAACCCAAAGCCGAGCACTACCAGAAAACCCTTTATTACAGGTCACGCAGTGTGTGCCTTTAAATAGATAACACGACTTTTGTCTTCAATATCCTGCACGTCATGGGTGACCATCAAGGCAGGAATCTTCAGCCGGTTGACCTGTTGAAATACAAAGGTACGAAACTGCTCCCTTAACGCCCGATCCAGTTTGGAAAACGGTTCATCCAGCAGCAGCACTTTCGGTTCCGATAATAGGGTTCGCATCAGGCTGACCCGGGCACGCTGACCACCGGAAAGGGCAGAGGGCTGATAATCGGCAACACCCGTTAACCCGCAATTCTCCAGCGCCTGCTCCACCTTCTGCAGCCTTTCAGCTTTATTGAATTGCCGAGGCAAACCAAACGCCAGGTTTTCTCCCACCGTCATATGGGGAAACAGCAGATGATCCTGAAACTGCAGGCCTGCCCTGCGCCGATGGGGAGGCAGTGCATCCAGGGGCTGATCATCCAGCAGCACCCTCCCCTGATAATAAAAAGCAGAGTCCAGTGTACCGCAGATAATATTCAGCAGACTGCTCTTGCCACACCCGCTGGGCCCCATCACAGACAGCACCTCTCCGCCCGATACACGGCAGCTGAGTCCACTGAAGAGCACCTGGCTGCCAATGCTCAGGGAAAGATTATCCAGCTCAAGCCTTCTATCCATATTGATGGTCTGTCCTGGGAGGGCCTTTTCATGGAAAACAGGGAGGATGCATTATCCATGGGCCTTCCCGCCGTAACAACCCGCAGCTATTGATTCATGGCCGTATAACTATTCACGTGATAGCATGAAAAGCTCTGCAAGTGTTGCCCCTGAGCGGTCCTGAAGAAGGAAGGACGGGCGGTAGCTTGAACGTTTTTTGAGCTCACTTAACCTAAAATGGGACCAAGGCTCTGCATCAGCCTTTCTTGATTCTGAGCCCCCCTGGCAGGCCAGAGTACCACAGGGCTTATTCGCACCTTCCTTAGTCACATAAAAAGCAAGCAATAAAAAAAACCAGATCACCTTGCTTTCAACTTAATCTTCCAAAAAAATATCAAACCAAACATGGAGGTTGGTATCAAAATCAAAGAAAAAGGTGTGATAGCCGATTCAGTTTTCTGGGCTGCTACCGGAAATATTATAACCTATATGGCCGTTTATTTTATCGGGTGCCTGAATTCTGAATGGGCCTGCTCTGGCGATAGCATGGGAGGGATAATGATGGTTTACTCATTAACCATTTTTATTCCCCAGCTTATATTGTTTTTTTACTTCACATCTTATTTTATTAAAAAAATACCCTATAGCTTCGATGGAGCAGCCAGTAAACGGTTCAGTAGGAAAGACTGGGCAAAATTCACTGCCTATTTTTCGCTATGCATAGCCGCTTATTATATCGGGTAATGATTTTGCTCGAAAAAACCGGACAAGTCTTTCTGTACAGCATAAAATCACTTCATAACTCGCTGTACTCCACAACCCTCCGTTTAGATAAGAACAACACATGGAGAAACTTTTGCTATTACTTCTTTTACTACCTCTGTTTCTTGTTTTGATCATTTTGCTCCAGGGAATGCATCTAAAGAAAAAGGCCGTTCGCCTGCCTGAGGCGGATGGAGAAAGGATACACATCAATCACTCGAACCTGTCTCTTCTTCATGTTGGTGAAAGCCCTGTGGTCGGAGTCGGTGTAAAAGACCTGAAGCAGGGAGTGACTCACCCTATCATCAACCAGTTATCTCAGACACTGCAGACAAAGCTGGACTGGGAGATACTGGGAAGGAATGGAGCCAGAGCCGTAGACGCCCTCACCTTCGAACCCACAATAAAGAAGCCCGATATTTTAATCATCACCTTTGGAGTCAACGACACGACGGCATTTACCCGCAGCTCTACATGGATCAACCAACTAAAAAAGTGTGTGAGTGTTTTTTCCTCCCATTCTACCCATGTCTTCTTTACCTCCATTCCGAAACTGCATAAATTTCCACTCCTGCCCCCACCACTGAGCTGGGTATTGGGAAGCAAGGCCTACCTTCTGGATAGAAAAATACAACAGCTGTGTCAACAGCAAGGATGGGTATACATCCGTAGTGAGATCCATCCAGAACCCTCCTTGATGGCCCGGGATGGTTTCCACCCCAATGAATCAGGGTATAAGGTATGGGCCAGCCTTATCGCCACTGAAATCACCAGAACCATCAAGAGATCCTTCGAAAAAAACGCCCCTTACGAACCGTCCAGTGGCTCAAAAACACAGCCAGGGCGTAACATAGAAAAGGTAGCAGCATCTGCACCAGGGCATACACTCCGATGAGCCGGCGGTTTCCTCCTGATGCCAGGCTGACCGCTTCCGTGGTCACCGTACTGACCCGCCCGGCGCTGGCAAACAGGGTCGGAAGGTATTGGGCAATGCTCACCGCAAACCCTAAAGCAAAGCTGGCCATTAACGGCTGCCAGAGTATTTTCAGCTTGATGCGGTAAAACGTCTTCAACCGTGAGCCTGACAATAACCAGCCCTGGATACTCTGCCGATGGTCATAGCCCTGCCAGGGGCCATAAAGGCTTAAGTAGCAATAGGGCAGCACAAAAATCAGGTGTAACCCGGCCACAGTCAACCAGTGTCCTTCTATCCCTAGCCGTAGCAACAGTACCTGGATACCAAACAGAAAGGTCATCTGGGGCAGCAATAACGGCAGATACATGACTATGCTCGTATAGGTATTCAGATGCCACCAGCGGGGCTGAACCGCTGGATGTCGATATTCAGGCTGCCGATTTCCAGACAATCCGCCGTAGAATCGGCCATTTAACTCCAGTAACAATACCGCAATCACCATCGCCATTAGCGCCGCAACACCGGCCACCAGAAGAGCATTGGTAAGAGGCTCTGCCAGCTGTCCCACGGCCTTTTCCCAGCTTTTCAGTGACCACTGGGGCCAGAGGGAAGGAAATCGCCAACGCCAGACAAATGACCAGATCATCAATACAGCGCCACTGGCCACAAACAGCAATAACAGGTGATTCCAACCTACTTTCGTCATCCCCTGCCAGAATGAACCCGCTGCACCTCGCCGTCCATTCACCAGCCAGCCTCTGGCCATTTTTTTCAGGGCACATTCCCCCAGCCAGAACAGCCCAATGGTCAAAATCACCAGTGACAACAGAACCAGGCTGCCCGCCGCTGCCCGGAGCCGGAAGCTTAAATCCGGATCCTGCAGCCAGTTCAGAATCTGTACCGCGAAGGTGGGTGGGTTCGTAGGACCGAGTATCAGTGCTACATCCACCACCGAGACCGAAAACGCCAGTACGGTAAACACCGGCAGACGAATCATGGGATAAAGCTGTGGCCACAGCAGTTTTATCCAGCACATCCAGGGCTGATATCCCAGGCTGCTGCCCACTTTCAATGTGCCCCTGACCGGCAGCTGGGCGACGGCGGCCATCAACATAAAAATCAGAAAAGGCGTTTCCTTCATCACCAGAAGCAACACCAGGCTCAGACCATAGGCATCCTGAGTCAGATGCCAGTCCGGAGGTATGTCCCACCCTGCAACAGGGGCCACCAGCCTGGCCAGAAGGCCACTGGGCATCAACACAAAGCCAATGCCAAAGGCCAGCGCCACATGGGGAGCCGCCATCATCGGCGCCAGCCAGCGCCGGGTTTTATACCAGGCCCTGGTCCCCCAGACGACACTTACCACAGAAAGCGCAATCAACAGGGAAATCAGCGTTGAGAGAATGGCAGTACTTAGGCTCAAAAACAGCATTGGCCCGACTTCAGGGGTCGCCCAGAGCTGTTTCCAGGGCAGCGTACTGAAACCGTTGAAGCCCAGAACGGGCAAATGGCCAAACGCGGGAAAAACGACACTGTACAAACCCGCCAGCAATGGCAGCAGTGACAGTGTCGTCAATACAGCAGACAGGGAAGATCGGACGTTCACAACGGTACTGGCCCGCTCTTTTCAGTGAAGCTCTCAGCAAAAGTAACTATCGGTATCGCTCCAACCAGGCCTGCTCCAGAGCCGGCACCCAGGAGCTGTCCGGTTCTGGCAAAGCTTTACCCAGGGCTTCTGAAGATAGGGTCGCCAGGCCAAGGGGCAACTTGTCAAAACGCGCCCGGTCCTTCTGATTCAGACGACTCATGGTCAATACCGTAGGATCCCCCCAGACTTGGGGATCGGCCTTGCGAGCCTGGGCTTCCGGGGACAGCAGAAAGTTGGCAACCACCCGAGAAGCTTGAGAGGCACTGCTGTTGAAGGGGATGGCCAGGAAGTGTGAATTCCCCAGGGTACCCTTGCGGTGAACATAAGTACGTACCGTGTCCGGCAGCTCTCCCGTAGCAATGGCAGAACTGGCATCTGCGGGATTAAACGTCATTGACAGCAGTATCTCTCCATCATCCAGCAAGGGAGTTAATGCCGTATTGATGGCCGGGAAGCTCCTGCCCTCCCGCCAGAGAAGCGGGTGCAACTGATCCAGGTATTTCCACAGTGGCGCCGTCACCGCCTCAAAATCCGCGCTCTTCACGGGCTTCATTAATTCCGGTGCGTTATCGCTCAACTCGATCAGCAGCTGCTTCAAAAATGCAGTGCCGATAAAATCCGGTGGCAGGGGGTAGGTGACTCTGCCCTTATGATGGCGGGCAAACTCCAGAAGCTCCTCAGCACTTTCGGGTGGGCTGCTGACCCGGTCCGTGTCATAAATAAACACCAGTTGAGCCATGCCCCAGGGGGCCTCCATACCTTCCACCGGCTCGCCAAAATCCACCACCGTTGTGGGCTTCTGCTCGGGGTCCACCCCCTTAAAAGACGGCAGCCCCTCTGAAAAGGGACCATAAAGCAGCCCGTTGCGTTTCATGGCCCGAAAGTTCTCACCATTGACCCACACCAAGTCCACGGTTCCTCCACTGCGGCGACCGGCATTTTTTTCGGCAAGTACCCGGCTGACCACAGTGGAAGCATCACTGACCTTCACATGCTTCAGCGTGATGCCATAACGCCTATTGACCTCTTCTGCCGCCCAGTGGATGTAATCATTGATTCGTTCGCTACCACCCCAAGCATTAAAGTAGACAGTTTGCCCCCTGGCCTCTTCCACAACCTGGCTCCAGGGATCAGAAGATTTGGCCAGTGCATGGGCAGACGACAATAACAGAGAGAGCCCCGCCCAAAGCCACCACCCGAAATGGGAACTGCGCTTTTGATTCGAAAAACGGCTTTTCATCAGTTCAAACGACTCCTTGCGAACACCGGTTCATCCTTTTTCAGGCTCTTTTTTATAGACTGCTTTATCGGTTGCCAGGGACTTCAGATCTTTCTCACTGAACCCCAGGAGATAAAGAATACTGTCCAGCCCCAGGGTTGAAATGGACTGCCGGGCACTCTGTTTCACCATAGGTTTTGCCCTGAAAGCAACACCCAGCCCGGCAACACTGAGCATTGGCAGATCATTGGCGCCATCACCCACGGCAATCACCTGATCCAGAGAGACCCCTTCATCTTTTGCAATCTGTTTCAGCAGCTCCGCCTTGCGCTCACCGTTGACAATAGGCCCGGATACTTCTCCAGAAACCTTGCCATCCACAATCTCCAGCTCATTGGCATGCACATAATCAATACCCAGCTTATCCTGCAGATAACGGGCAAAATAGGTAAAACCGCCGGACAGAATCGCCGTGCGATACCCCAGGGAGCTCAGGCTGCTGATAAGCGTTTGGGCGCCTTCCGTCAGTGGCAACTTCCGGGCAATATCCGCCAGCACCGACTCGTCTAGCCCCTTCAACATAGCCAGCCGTTCACGGAAACTCTGGTTGAAGTCCAGCTCTCCCTGCATGGCCCGCTCGGTAATCTCTGCAACTTGACTCCCCACCCCGGCCGCGTCTGCCAGAAGGTCAATGACTTCTGCTTCAATCAGGGTCGAGTCCATATCAAAGACTACCAGTCGCCGGTTTCGCCGATAAATACTGTCTTCCTGAAAGGCTATATCTGCATCCAGCTCTGACGCCAGGCGCAGAAATTCCGCCCGAAGCCCATCCAGATCCACGGTGGTACCACGAACCGAAAACTCAAGACAGGCCAGCCGGTTGTTTTTTCCGGATCCCTCTGAATCGCTTAATGAACGACGGCCGGAAAGCCGGGTGATGTGATCAATATTCAAGCCATGGGCAGCGGTGATACTGGACACCCTGGCGATCTGCCTGGCACTAACCTGGCGGGAGAGCAAGGTCAGGATATAACGGTTCTTACCCTGCTCAGACACCCAGTGTTCATAATCCTCTTCCGTGATGGGCTGGTAACTGAACTGCAACTGCCGCTCATGGAAGTGAAACAGCAAGTCTTTGATCACTTTCCTGGCATCCAGTGAATCGTCGGCACTCTGACCTTTACCATCGGAGCCGTCGCCATCGGGCAGCCTCACCAGAATGCCCCAGGTCAGGGTGTCATGGATAACCGACTGCCCGATATCCAGAATTTCCAGGCCATAGTCCGCCATAATGGAGGTAATGGATGAAGTCAGTCCCGGTTTGTCTCGTCCGGTCACGTTAATAAGTATGATATCGCTCACTGGGCTATCCGGCTGATCTGTCTGTTCAGGCAGCGGCTAGTCTAACACAGAGTCTCCAAGACATACTGAAACCCGGCAGATCTGTTAGGATATAGCTTCCGGCTATTAACAGCCTGGGAGGCTGAAACAGTTTAACCCCTCTGGAGTCCTATTTTTGAGTATCCGCAAAAAGCCCCTTGGCCTTTTCAGCCAGCTTGCGTCCCGCTTTTCGATTCGCACCCAGTTCATGCTGATTTACGGGCTGTTGATGACCACCCTGACATTGGGGAGTATTCTGGTCATCAACAGCGAAATGACCTCTTCCAGCCGCCATCAGGCAGACAGCATTGGTCAACTGCTCAGTGAGCAAACCGCCAGTGCCGCAACGGATATGCTGGTCACCGGGGACCGGCTGAGCCTGAACGTTCTCCTGGGCCAGCTCGTGCAAAACCCTTATGTAACCCAGGCCAGCATTTACAGCATTGATAACCGAAGAATTGCCCGGGCCACCACCCATAAGCTGGATGAGACCCTAACAGGGCCTGTTTACTCTTCCCCCATTCATTATCAGGATGTTATTGCCGGTTATGCCCGGCTTTCCCTGAATGAAACCCTGCTAACCCAGAAACCAAGAGAAGCCCTGCTGATCATCACAGCAATTGGCATTCTCCTGCTGCTGGCAGGTCTAGTTTTTCTGTATTTATACAGCGACACCCTGAGACAGCAGCTGGGCACCATTGAACGTCAACTTCGCTCTATCTTAACCCTTGGCAACCACCAGCCCCTGGCAATGGCTGAGCTGCCCACCGGAGAGGTCAGCCGACTGTCGTCCATAGTAGAAGGTCACCTGACGGCAATGCGCATGGAAGAGCCGGAAGAGGAGCCTGTTCAGGTTCTGGAAACCGCTGCCATTCTGGCCATTCGGGCCAAAAACCTGGGCCGCCTTCAGCAGTTACTGGCACCGAAAGATCTCCAGGAAATCCTCAGAACCCACAGCAGGATCATTGACCAGGCCGCCGACTATTACGGCGGCAGCGTCACCTACACACCGGAAGGTAATGCCTATATCCGTTTTTCCAGTAATGACAGTGAGGGCTTCAGCACTGAAGCCCTGTATTGTGGACTGATGATTGCCGCACTCTCTGAAAAAGCCGGCGAAATCAATATTGCCAGTGTTCATTTGGGCGCTGGACTGAGCCTCAGCGACCAGCAATCGGAATTTCCGGAAGAACGGCACCCGGCCCTGGGAGACAGTGCCGCCAGCCAGGCCCTGAGCCTGGCCAATATTTCAGAACCTGACGGGCTGCATATGTTTCGAAGCCAGGTCAACTGGTTACCGGCTGACCTTCCGGATATCCAGGTCTCGGAATATCATGAAGAAATTGTATTGATCAAAGGGCTCAAAAACGAGCTGGCAGAGGAGCTGAGAGGTCAGATTTTTGAGGTGAGTGATGAGCTGAAAAAAATCATTAATGGAAGTTGAATTTCATAAACAAGATAAACAAGCGGCTTACTAAAACAGCCGCTTGTTCCATTAGAACACAAGAAAATACAAAGAAGAGCGTGTCAAGGAGAGCTGCTGGAAATCAACTCCATCTCTCTACTCCAGTTATCCTCATTGCACTCAACATTTTTCCAGTCTAGGGGTTTCAGACTATCTTCCACCTCATCTAAAGCAGTCATACCTGTCGCCGACTTGATGAAGGATAAATGCTTAACAACGGGTTCAAAATCCATGGCATTAGCTCCGCTCACGGCCACACCAAGAACCTTGGTTCTTCCCTCAGTATCCTGGTAAAATAAAGGAGAACCAGAATCACCGCTATCCATGCGTCCCTGATTATTATGATACTTAACTCGCGATCTTAACATATAAAGGGCTGGTTCTTCATCGTGATTGCTTCGACAGTCACCAAGCTTATTTACTGCACCGTACCCCCATTTCAATTTCATCTTTAATAATACGTCACCCCCGGCATAGCCTGCTGACATGGGCCCAAATACTTTTGATCTGGGAGATACCTGCTTACAGTTATAACGTTCAGTATTTAGCTCTGGAATGCTATTAACAATACTGGGAGTCATCATCGGTCCATCTAACTCAACAATAGCGATATCGTTTACCGCCCCCTCTGTTTCCAAGTTGTCATAATCAGGATGAAGTACATATCGTCTTGCATTTACCGTTCCGCTGTAAGCCTTTTTGGCATTATTAAAAAAAACCTTTAAACAACGACCGTCCTTATATTTCTCAAGAGCATGACCGGCAGTCAGCACGTATTTTTGGGTAATCAAAAAACCAGAAAAACTGCTGTTTTCATCTTTAAGCTTAACAATCCATGGATAAGCCCCTTGAGGAGCCTTCCTTGCTGTACCAGAATACCGCTTGAATCTTTCTTGCGCTTCCTCCCCATAGACTGCTTGCTCTTGCTCAGAGGCCTCCTCCGCATAAAGCGCGGAACCATAAACAACCAGAATGGATACCATTGGTATAACAATTTTCTTCAACATTCTGTTCGCTCCAGCCACCTTAACGACTCCCCAGTATAGTTGCTGGTAGCTTAATAAGGTGGATGGTGTGCTATGACAAAAAAACGTAATGCAGCCGTTGTTTATTCAGAATACTTTAATCATTCACAACCGCATTTCTATACCACGTTCAGCCATATACTGCTTGGCTTCGGGGATCGAATACTGACCAAAATGAAAGATACTGGCCGCCAGAACAGCATCAGCCTTGCCTTCCTTGATGCCGTCCACCAGATGGTCCAGATTACCCGCCCCTCCGGAGGCAATAACAGGAATCGACAGGGCTTCTGAAATGGAGCGGGTCACGCCAAGGTCGTACCCCTTTTTGACACCGTCCTGGTCCATACTGGTCAGCAGGATTTCCCCGGCCCCCAGATTTTCCATTTTCACGGCCCATTCAACCGCATCCAACCCCGTGGGCTTTCTCCCTCCATGGGTGAAAATCTCCCACCGATCAGGCTCCCCGGGCTTGCTGACCTTTTTCGCATCAATGGCCACCACAATGCACTGAGAACCAAACCGGTCTGCAGCCTGCTGAACAAACTCCGGATCAAAGACTGCCGCCGTATTAATACTGACCTTGTCGGCACCGGCATTGAGCATCGTACGAATGTCTTCTACCTTGCGAATTCCTCCGCCCACCGTCAGGGGAATAAACACTTCACTGGCCATTCGCTCAACCGTGTGCACGGTTGTGTCTCTTCCTTCATGACTGGCAGTAATATCGAGAAAAGTGATTTCATCCGCCCCTTCATCATTATAACGACGGGCAACCTCTACCGGATCACCGGCATCACGGATATCAACAAACTGCACCCCTTTGACCACGCGGCCATTCTCTACATCAAGACAGGGTATTATTCTTTTCGCCAGCCCCATTGGATCAACCTTTTAATTTACCAGTCGCAGCGACACTGGATAGCGATAGAACTCACCGCTACCCGCTTTCATGGCCGCACGAACCATCAACACCAACACCACAATCACCACCACAGGAATCAGTGGCAACAGGAACAAACCCACCAGCATTAACTTCAATGCAATCCAAAGTGCCATCAGCAGTGAGAGGGTTATCTGAAAATTCAGAGACTCCCGGGCATGGTGTTCCACATAAGGGGAACGATCTCGCCTGGCCAGCCAGATGACCAGGGGAATCACGATATTCAACCCCGGAATCATAAAACCGAACAGAGCCAGAAGGTGGGCCATAACGGCCAGATTCCGGTCATCCCGGGTGATGTCCGTCACATTAACCGGCCTGTTATGCTGATCGTCGTTCATTGCTGTATCTCTTATGCCTGACAGAAGCGCTGGGCCTCAGCCAGATCAAGCGTACCTTCGTAGATTGCACGGCCAATGATGGCGCCTTCAATTCCCTCATGGGCAACGGCCTTCAACCCACGGATATCATCCATATTGGTGATGCCTCCAGAGGCAATCACAGGAATAGAGATGCTGCGTGCCAGCTGCACCGTAGCCTCCACATTGACTCCCTGCATCATGCCATCCCGGGCAATATCGGTATAGACAATGGCGGACACCCCATCCTGCTCAAACTGACGGGCCAGACTGGTCACCTCTACATCAGTCACCTTGGCCCAGCCATCGGTGGCCACTTTTCCGTTTCTGGCATCAATACCCACAATGATGTGCCCCGCAAACTCGCGGCAAGCCTGTTGCACAAATGCCGGTTCTGTGACGGCCTTAGTACCAATAATCAGCCAGGAGACCCCAGCTTCAAGATAGGCTTCAATGGTCTTCAGGTCACGAATCCCCCCCCCAATCTGGATCGGGGTATCCGGGTACTCAGCGGCAATCCCCCTCACGGCTTTAGCATTGACCGGCTTGCCTTCAAAGGCACCATTAAGGTCCACCAGGTGCAACCGGCGACAACCGGCCTCTACCCAGCGCCCGGCCATGGCAACCGGATCATCCCCGAACACCGTTGCATCATCCATTTCACCCTGGCGCAATCGGACACAGGCCCCGTCTTTCAGATCAATCGCTGGAATTACAAGCATCTCAGGGTTTCCACTTCAAGTAGTTTTCTAATAGCTGCAGTCCATTGGCCGCACTTTTTTCCGGGTGGAACTGAACCGCAAAAATATTCTCATGACTCAGGGCCACGTCAAAGGTCACGCCATAATCACACCGGCCAGCCACCATCTCTTCACTGGCCAGATGGGCATGATAACTGTGTACAAAATAGAAACGGGCATTGTCTTCTATGCCGGACCACATCGGGTGGGAGAGCTCAGTCTGACTGACGCGGCTCCACCCCATATGGGGAACTTTGAGTTTTTCTCCATCCGCGCCCTTCAGCTCTTTTCCGAAGAATTTAACATCTCCCGGAAGCATACCAAGGCACTCAACCCCATCGTTTTCCTGGCTGTGATCCAATAGCACCTGCATGCCCACACAAATACCCAGCAAGGGACGGGTAGCCACTACTTCCCTGACCACTTCATCGACACCCTGGCGGACAATTTCCGCCATGCAGTCACGAATGGCACCTACCCCCGGCAGCACTACTTTATCCGCCCTTAATATCTCCTCGGGGCTGGAGGTAACCTTGATTCGTGTATCTACCTCTGCCACATGCTCCAGGGCTTTACAGGCCGAGTGCAGATTTCCCATACCATAATCGATAATGGCAACTGTCTTCATGAACCACTTGCTCCAACGGCTGCTTTTTTTGTTATGGCCACTACAGCGTTCCTTTAGTGGACGGCATCTGGCCCATCATGCGTGGATCCGGAGCCACAGCCATGCGCAGGGCACGCCCGAATGCCTTGAACACCGTTTCAATCTGGTGGTGGGAATTGCGCCCGCGGAGGTTATCTATATGCAGGGTGACTCCGGCATGATTGACGAAGCCCTGGAAGAACTCATAGAAAAGATCCACATCGAACTGCCCGATCATGGCCCGGGTGAACGCCACATTGAATTCAAGCCCCGGACGCCCGGAAAAGTCGATCACCACTCTGGACAGTGCCTCGTCCAGAGGAACATAGGAATGACCGTACCGACACAGCCCTTTCTTGTCTCCAACAGCCTGGGCAAAGGCCTGACCAAGGGTAATGCCAATATCCTCTACCGTGTGATGGTCATCAATCTCATTATCCCCGGAGGCCTTTACCTCAAGATCAATCAACCCATGGCGGGCGATCTGATCCATCATATGATCCAGAAAGGGCACACCGGTTTGAAAGTCTGCCTTACCGGTTCCATCAAGGTTGATGGCCACACGGATCTGGGTTTCCAGGGTATTTCTTTCCACACTGGCCTTGCGCTCAGCCATGAATCTCTCCGGTTGGATTGTCGTCTGTTGTGATAGCCGGGAGAGCCATTATATAGAGACAGGCCCGGTTATTCAGCCCTGAGTTTACTGAAGGGGTCACCCTCCACCTTTTTCAGCAGCCTGTTCACCTCAGCCTTTTTTATCTGAACCAGCTTGGCACTCACAGGCCGCAGGCTGTCATCGGTCCACTGATAGCCATGACGAGGCCAGCTGAGTGTATTATCAATACACTCTTCAGCAAATCCCTTCAGCTCGAAGCGCCCCTGCTGCTCAATACAGCCGGTCAGGAATTCATACACTTCCGACATCATCAGTGGGTAGCTTTCAGTAGGCTGAGGAACCTCATATTTTCTTTCTGTACGGTATATCCAGATCTGCCCCTCTGTCGGCAGGGCCTTATCCACCATTGGAGCAAGCTGGGAACGCTCTATTGCGACCCGGCAATGGAGAACCTGGGTCCGGTCAATGGCCTTTACTTTGCCCGACTGAACCGGAATCAATACACCATTGAATTTTTCCCCTGCACTGGGGGTGACCCCCAGACGGGTTCTTTTAACATTGTCCGGACGAGTCTTTGTCAACCACCCACGTTTAAAGCCACTCACCCATACCGGCACCTCAGGATCGGATTGAAACTGTCGGGCTTTTCTGGACTGATCATACAGCAGGCTGCCATACCCTACGATGTACTGCTGCTTTTTACTGTCAATGGCGGGAAAACAGGCATTGGCACTGGCAAACGCAGGAATCGTCGTCAGTATCAACAGTGCCATCGCCCAAGAGGCCACCACCGAAGATACCGACATCCTCAAGCCCTGCTTTATTTTGCGTATCACTGAACATGGAGCCAGTTGAATTTTCGACGCAGCCTTTAATAACCGCTTTAGTGACAGCCTTAATGATAAGAATGAGAACAGCTGTACGCCCTGCATGACAAATCCCTCAAAATTGACTCCGCCAGGAAGCGTTTATGGAATACTCAATAATAGACTTCCTGAACCATCCTGAGCCGGAAAACTGGATTGAAAAAAAGATTGACATTTTTCCAAAAAAGAGGGTTGCATTTGCTTGTCAGTCAGGTATCGTGTAATTGATTACAAAAGGATCTGACCCCATGCCCGGTCGAATGTTGTTTAAGGAAAAACAACTCAGGCTTTGTGTCGTGGCTGCCCTGACTTCCTTAACTGCTCCTGTAGCAGAAGGGCTTTTGTTGCCTCCAAAACCACTGTCATCCAACCTGTCCTGGAACTGTCACCCTGGAAGTGATAATCCCTGGCTTTGCCGTGGCGCTAACGCTCTGCGCTCAATTCAGGCCCAGGCTACCCAGGCGCTCCAGAAGCCTGTGCGTTCCATCACATCCAATTTTCAACCGGCATCAGCAGCCGGGCAGTTCACCAGGAATCCCCAACCTGCTATGTCTCAGGGGACATCTCCGTCTGAGTCTGCGGTATTAATGGAGCTACTGAATTCACCGGACAATAATTATGTACTTCAGTGGATGGCCGCCAGAGAAAGAGACCAGTTGGAAGCCATGAAACAACGCTACCCAGTCCTTCAGGATGCCACTATTGCTCAGTACCGGCGTTCGGGGAAAGACTGGTTCATGCTCCTTGATGGCCCATACCCAAGCCGGATGGCCGCTATATCTGCACTGGATGCCCCCCCCAGATCCCAGATGGCCAGAGAGCTTTACCCCTGGACAAGATCACTGGCCAGTATTCAACAACTGGATATCATTCTGCCAGAGTCTTCTCAGCGACAACTGGCAATGGCCCTTTCTCAACAGGGCTTCAACTCCCAGGCTCAGGCCTCAGCCAAACAAAACACCACCGGTTTCACCAGAGAATATGGAACTTCTGTCAGCTACTCCTCAGAGGGTTATGCACAGGAGGTGACTGCTGGCCAGAATCCACTTATACCAGCTACACCCCAGTCCTCCTCATGGCAACCAGAGCCAGCACAACTGGCCACTCTGCCCTACGGCCAGGAATTTGATAACCCCCGTTATAACAGCTACCCAGCGGGCAGTGTTTCTGATTCTGTGACTCCAGACCAAAGCACCCAGGAGATGTACGTCAGTATCACTCCAGCCTACCGCAGCCACATTAAGGAGCAGTATCAACAGGAGCCAGTGGATTACAATATTCAGGACACCCCTCCTCAACCGGAGCAGGAACCTGACCGTTTTTCCAGACCCAGCCCAAGACCTGGCATCAATGTCCTGACTGCCAATCCCCTCAGTTACACCATTGAGTGGATGGCAGGAAGTCGAAAAGCCTCCCTGGAAAGAGCCAAACTGCGTTACAGTGAGCTGCAGGATACCCAGATCATTCACTATCGCAGAAATAACCGGAACCGGTTTGTTCTGGTCAGCCTGTTGTTCGTTAACCGTTCCGATGCCCTGGATGCCCTGCTAACCCCTTCTTTCTCCCGGGTCTCTGCCCGCTTTTCACCAAGAGTCAGACAAGTGGGAGACCTGCAGGCTCTTGTAGGATCTACTCCTCAGCCCAGCCAGTTCCGGGCCCAGACCAGAGAAGACACTACAACCAGGCAGGCTCTTAACAGCTACAGGCCCGAAAGGGATCTGAACTGGGAAAATCCGGCAGGCACCAGAGATGTCAGTGCCAGCACCTGGCTGGTAAACAACCATAAGCCTGCCAGTAGCCAGAAACCAGACTTGAGGCAGGCACAGATGCCAGCTCCAGAAGCAGCAATGTCTCCCATAAACAACCACGCTGGCTATGAACGTGAAAAACCCACTCAGTATCAGTGGGCCAGGGATCAAAAACCGGAATTACGGAGCCATCAGCCAGTCATTAAAAACCAACAGCAGGTAATTAAACGCCATCAGCCGGTGAGCAACAACCACCAACCCTGGGGCAATAACTCCCAGTCTGCAAATCATCAACGGGCCAACCCATCCGTTGTCAGCGACCAACAGGCAATGATATCCCCATCAACATCTGACGAGCAGAAGCAACTTTACGCATACCAGCCTGTAAGCCAGCCGCTCAAGGAGACAATTTCTGCTGAACACATTCTGAACAGCCCGGAAAAAAGCTATACCATCCAGTGGTTTTCCGCGAACAATCCGGAGTCCATTCAACAGCTCAGGGAACGTTTCCCTGAGTTATCTTCAGCAGTCACTTTGAAGATGCGTCGCGGTGGCAAAGACTGGTACGTCCTGGTTCAGGGGCAGTTCCGCAGCAGTCAGGAAGCGATTGCCGCCATCAAATCCCCCGCCATGAAACACGCCACGCTGGTTCTGCACCCCTGGACCCGCCCGGTGAACTCCCTGAAAAAACTTCAGCTCGCCAGTCGCTAAACCACGCCAATCCGGAAAGTGCGGATTGGTAAGGCCATCATGCATTGGAGCGGTTTAGCTCAGGGGCTGTGTTAACAGAACCGGGTTCTGGCATAATTCATTCAACTGCTCTGAGCCTGGATTTTGCTCAAGTGCTCCAAAAATGTACCGCTCTCAATTCTGAGGCTAGCCATGAACCGCATTTTCAAGTTCATTGTCGCAATACTGGCGACGCTGGTGCTGCTGGTTGTCATCGCTGCAGCTCTTTTGCCACGGTTAATAGATCCGAATAACTATCGGGACGATATTGCCAGGCTTGTGCATGACAACACAGGACTGACATTGTCCATCAACGGCCCCATTGGCTGGTCTGTGTTTCCATGGGTAGGCCTGTCCCTGGAAGACGTCAGTGTTACAGGCACCAATGGCTCTATGCTGGCTCAGCTGGGCTCCGCAGAGGTCAGCGTCAAACTTCTTCCCCTGCTCAGCAAGCGCATTGAGATGCAGACAGCCACCCTTCAGGGGCTGGAGTTAACCCTGGTCAAAGAGAAAAGCGGCCAGGGCAACTGGCAGGTAGAGAAGCCTCTTGGGGCCAGCAGCAAAAAAAAAGGCGAACCACAACAAACACCTGATAGCTTAGAGCAGAATGGAAAGCAGGAAAAGCTTCCCCCTCTTGAGTTGAATATTGCCAGTATTGAGGTTGCCAATCTACTGGTCAGCTTCGATGACCGGCAGGCAGGCAGGCAGTACATCATTGATCAGGCCAGCCTCACCACTGGAGCCATCGAGGGACAAACCCCCTTCGATTTCAAGCTGGCAGCAAGGATCAGCGTACCGGACCTGGCAATGAACTCCATTATCAGTGGCAAGCTGAAATTCAATCTACAGGAGGGGCTATACGATGTTGAAAACCTCAACATAAGCACCAGCCCTGATGTTGCCCAAGCTGAGCAGCTGAGCATCACCGGAAACCTTCATTATCAGCAGAGCCCCATGCAGGCGAGGGGCCAGCTGGACGTCACTCCATTCAATCTGGCCAGGCTGCTGAATCAGATCAAAGTGCAACTACCACCCATGGCGGATGCAAAAGCCCTCAGCCACCTCTCCTTTAACAGCCAGTTCCAGACCGATGGCAAACACTTCAGTGCCGACTCGCTCAAGCTTCAACTGGATGACTTCAAGGTGAATGGTTACTTCAAGGTGACAGACCTTGAACGTCAGACCATGAAATTCAGTTTTACAGGCAACGATCTTAATCTTGATCACTATCTGCCACCAAGTACTGAAAAAGATGGGAAAGAACCCTCCAGCAAGAAAGAACCTGCTCCTTCTCAAAAGACCCCACAGGGCAAGCAGGTATCAAAGGAGTTGCCATTAATACCTGAAGACATGCTCCGGGGCTTGAATCTGGATGGCTCTTTGAAATTGTCTTCCCTCACTGCCGCCAAACTCCGCTTTGATCAACCATCAGTGACCCTGAAAGCAGCGGGTGCCAGACAGAAAGTCACCATTGGCTCGGCGTTCTATCAAGGGCAGATCAACCTGGATTCCACCCTGGATGTTCGAACCAAAGGGCTGCCCAAAGCCACTGCTTCCGCCAGCCTCAAGGGCATTAGCCTGGAGGCCCTGGCGAAACCGGTGCCAGCCCTGCAGCCGGTTCAGGGTAATGTGAATGCCGACATGAACATTTCCACCCGGGGTCAACTGCAAAGTGAGTTGACAAGAAACCTCAATGGCAAAGTGCAATTTCGTATTCAAGAGGGGGCTTTCAAGGACGCCAACTTCGACAAGCTGGTGTGCGAGGGGATTGCCAGAATCCGCAAAAAGGATCTTGCCAAAGCCGAATGGGACAATTCTACCCAGTTTAAAGACCTGAGCGGCACTTTTATCATCACCAATGGTGTAGCAGTCAACAATGACCTGGTTGCAGCCCTCTCAAATCTCAACCTTAAGGGGGATGGTAACATCAACCTTGTGCAGCAGACACTGGACTACCATGTCGGGCTGAACATCCGTGGCAATGAAGCACCGGACAGCGACCCGGCCTGTCAGGTCAATGAAGATTATGTAGACGTCACCTGGCCTGTGCGTTGCCAGGGAGCCCTTGGCAAGCAGCATTGTGGCATCGACACTGAACGCCTTGGTGACACCATTGCCAGCCTGCTTCGCAAAGAAGCAGAAGGCCGCCTCAAGAAAGAGATTGAAGAGAAGGTTCAAGGGCCTGTTAAAGACCTTCTGAAAGGCTTGTTTAAATAATCTCAAGAATCCTGCTCCATCGCGCTTGGCGATGCTCAGCAGCAACCTGCAGGAGTTTTTTTCGCCTGGGTAGGTTGCTGCTGAACACAGTGAAGCGCAACACACCATAAGTTTCAGACAAGTTCGAGGCTTTTGGAACATTAGCGACTCATGGCACCCCAGAGCGAACGAATACAGACAGGGACAAATCATCCCGGATGAGCAAAGCAATCAATACAGTCAACAACCACAGAACCCCATTCAGTCAGAAGCTGCTTGAATGGTTCGACCAGCACGGCCGGAAAGATCTTCCATGGCAGAAGGATAAAACCCCTTATCGGGTCTGGGTCAGTGAAATCATGCTGCAACAGACTCAGGTGACTACCGTGATTCCCTATTTCAAAAAGTTTATGGGACGGTTTCCTGATGTTCACGCACTTGCTGCTGCCAGCGAAGATGAAGTCCTGCACTTCTGGAGTGGACTGGGTTACTACAGCCGGGCCCGCAACCTTCACAAGGCGGCCAGGACAGTGGAAAAGGAATTCTCCGGTGAATTTCCCCGATCCGTTGAGCTTCTGATGAAACTGCCAGGCATTGGACGGTCAACAGCAGGCGCCATTGCCTCCATCAGCATGGGAATTCGTGCCCCAATCATGGATGGCAATGTCAAAAGAGTGCTCACTCGATATTGTGCGGTAAACGGTTGGCCAGGAAAGTCTGCCGTGGCTGAAAAACTCTGGGACATTGCCGAACAATTCACACCTGACAGTCGTGTAGACGACTATACACAAGTAATGATGGATATGGGGGCAACTCTCTGCACCCGAAGCAAGCCAAAATGTCATCAGTGCCCCCTGAAAACCGACTGTAAGGCACACCTGGCAGGAGAGGAAACGCTCTACCCTGAGCCCAAACCTAAAAAAGACAAACCCCAGAGAGCCGTCTATATGCTGATGATGGTCAATCAGTTCGGCGAGGTTCTGTTGCAGAAAAGACCTCCAGCCGGTATATGGGGAGGGTTATGGAGTTTTCCGGAAGCTACGTTAACATCAGGCTCCAGTAAACAGGCACTGTTATCTGCAGCAGAAGAAAGCAGCGGAATTAAGCCGGAAACACTTGACCTGTGGCCACCCTTTCGCCATACCTTCAGCCATTATCATCTGAACATTACTCCGGTCTTGTCGTTTGTCGGGTCCTCACCAGAAAACCTGAACAGTGTCGTCAGAGAACAAAACCAGCGCCTGTGGATCCCTTTGGACAAACCTGTTGAAATAGGTCTGGCAGCGCCAGTCAAAAAACTATTGGCAAAAATCCAGAAAGCAATTTGACATTAATGGGTATCCATATCGATAGAATAAAACCCTGTTCACTTCCACGATTTTTCCTGGAAGTGAATAGCAATCGCTGAAGACTGCTCGCAACAGAGCCTCCATACAGATATCAGTAGGAGACACTGGCTGGCTATTCCCAGCTACATCATTTCACTTTTTTAAAAACGAATGAAAATCATAAATAACAATAAGACATCAAAAAAAATTATTTATTTCTTTAAAAAAGGAACTTTCGTTCATTAATTTAAGCTTTCCAACTAGACGACAATTATATTTATAAATTTTTCTCACAAAAGACATTGTTTTAACACAAAATCGGTATTTCATGTGCTTTTCGGTTTTCACTACCATTCGCCAACCCAACACGCCAAAGGCCTGACAATTCAATTTCTTCCGTCTGGACAATGAATCGGCAGCGACTACCAGCCTTTCTGCCGCTCGTTTTCAATGCGGAACTTCTCTGTCCTCCTGATAGCACAGTAGCCAGAGAATCATGAGATAAAGAATTACAGTGCTTCTGGGTTAACTCACTTGGTTAAGGTGTCAATAATGAGTCGTACAGCCACTGGCGCATTTCATAAAAAACTCCTGGCTTTTGCAGTCACATCGGTACTTGCAGGCTGGGTCGGTAGCAGTAGTGCAGGCACTCACTTTGCAAGAGACAACTCTTCAGGTGACAGCACTCATACCGCCAATGGGAAAGGAGCCTTCAGCGGCAAAAGAGCCCTCAGCGCACATGCAGCCAGCAGTGGAGTCAGAGATGTTGGCGGGTTTGGGACAGCACACGGCAGCGCCCATGAAAAAAACGTTAAAGCCAATACCAGAATGCATAATCGACGGACTGGGTTAAATACGGCCTTCTCCAAGCCTTCTGACGTTGTTTTCAAGGGATCTTATGGAGACAATGATGATGAGGACGTGAATCCTGGCAACACTGGCAACACTGGCAACACTGGCAACACTGGCAACACTGGCAACACTGGCAACACTGGCAACACTGGCAACACTGGCAACACTGGCAACACTGGCAACACTGGCAGCTCCTCTGCATCTTGGCCACCAAAAGGCACCTTCACAACCAAGGCCAATGAAAAGCACAGCACATCCGAAGCACTTGGTGAGATCAGGATGGTAAACAGTGGCAAAGATGGCTGCCAAGAAAAAGTTTGTAACATCGTAGTTACCGGTGAAAAAGCTATCCTCACCATCGACAAAGCAATAACCGGTGACTTTACCCAAGAGACAACAGATCCCAGAAACAACGTAATGGTGGAAACCAAGGGTACAGATACCGGAAAAACAATAACCATTAAACCAGGCGTTAAAGTATCCACTGCCATAAGCAACACCGCACTCTCTGCCGATGCGGCAATCAAGGCAGGAACGGGTACTACTGTGAGCAACGAGGGTGAATTGCAGATCCATGGCCGTAAGCCATCAGCAGGCAGCAATATTGGCATACTGCTTGAGGCCGGTGCTACCGGTACCAACTTCGCCACAGGCAAGGTTTATGTGGTGACTGAGGACGGTATCGGAATAAAGGCAACAGGGAAGGGCAGTGGCGACGATGCAAAGGCATCAACAGGTACCAATAACGAAAAAGGGGAAATCTTCGCCACGGGTAAAGCAAGTGTTGGGATGAAAGCTGTCGCCAAAGGGCTGGTGGTGAATCAGGGCACTATCTCCGTTGATGGTATTGATGCGTCTGCAATGAGAGCGGTCAATACTGAATCGAAGGCCATCAACACTGGAACCATAAACGTAAACGGCAATAGCGGCTTGGGCATGAGAGCCTCTTCAGGGGGAAAGTCCGTTAACGAAGGTAAGATTAATGTAACAGGCACCAATGGAGTGGGCATGCTCGTCATCAAGAGCACTGCTGAAAACAAGGGAACCATTACCGCAGGCGGTGAAGGCGCTGTCGCTATGCAAGTCATCAATAGTAACAATCTGCATAACAGTGGTGAAATTTCCAGCAACGGAGCAGCGGTTAAAATTTCAGGAGCCAGTAGCGCAGAATTTTTAACAGGCTCATCCGTTAAGGGGATAAAAGCAGCCATTGAAACTTTCAAGGAAGAGGGGGATACGGGTTCGCCAACCATAAACCTCCAAGATGGTTCAATTGATGGTGACATTTTAGGTAACACTGATAGCGATACCTTAAAGATCCAGCCTACTTACAGCGGCCAGGACAGTGGCCAAGCCCTTGTTACCGTCAATGGTGAAATTAAAGGCATAGAGAACCTGGAAATTCACAATGCCATTGATGACAGCAAAAATGGAAAGTTTGAGGTCAAAGGATGGATTGAGGACACATCCGAGCTAACAGTGGCCAGAAGCGTCGATCAACTCCATATTGCCGGAGAAGCCTTACTGCCTGAATCGCAAGCAGCGGCTCCTGGTTCGGAGGTGTCGGTTCTGAAAATGAACACCGCCACAAAAGTACTTAAGGTCAATGGAGGCCAGGGTACCGACCGCCACATCAAAACCGGTTATATCCACAGCGGCGCAAAATTCAGCAAAGTGACAGGCATTGAAGAACTTGTTGTTAAAAGCGAAGACTTTACCCAGAGCGATACCAGCGAGGGAGAGAACGATGGCTGGGTTCACAACACCAAAATCCTGACCGTCAATGCGCCAGTCAAGGACGTTTATATAGCCGGTGCAGCAACTGCAACTCCAGAGGCCGGTAAGCCCTCCACCCTGAGGATGGTCAATGCAGTAGCTACTCCTCTGACCGTATCCAGCACTGAAGACAAACAAAACATTGAAACCCTGCATGTTCAAAATAATGCGGGCATAAGCAAGATTGCTGGAACTCAGACAATTAAAATTGACGGGAGTGGCTGGGGCTGGGATCAAGGCAGCGCATCCACGGTCGTTACATCACCTCAATCTATCCTTATTACCAACCAAGGAGTCGTTGGTAGTATGGGTGAAGGGGCCGCGGCAAAAGGCGACCTGAAACTTGACTTTACAAGTACTCCTGCAGTCAAAATGCTTGAAGTGACCAACCAGGGTCAGCTGACAACATTCAATATTCCAACCACAGAAGGAGCCCCCTCCTTTAACCTGGTACAGGATACAAACCCTGAAACACAAACCCAATCATCCTTTATTTCTGGAAAGACAAGGGCGGGTAAAGACACGCTGACGCTAAAACAGGGTAAAGTGAGCTTTGCCGCATCACCAGCTAACTCCCAGTCAATCGACAAAATCGTGGCTATCCCCAGAATGGGAGACGATAAATCAGAAAAAACCTGGCGAGTGACTTCCGTTGTTCATGCATCCACCAGGGACAATAATGGCCTTACCCACATTGAGGCCAAAGCTGATCCAGGCGTCAAACCCGGTGTATTTGCAATAAAGAACGTTGAACTGACGGGAAATGGGGCCACTCCAGCACCAACCCCCCCTGAGGCTACCGGGGAAGGGCATGTAAAAAAACTGGTCGTATTAACTCCAGCTCCACCTGCCGCTGGTCAACAGCCTGAGGCCCCCCCCCTGTCCATTTCAGCAGACAGTGCAGGACTGATCGAAAAAGTAACCATTAAAGACAAAGCCACCTTTGGCTCAATCACTAATGCCGATACCATCGTGGTTGCAGGTGGTGGAACAACGGGCACCGGAGATGAGAAAAAGACAGACTCTGCAAAAGCCTGGCAATCCTTCGGAGTAGTTACAAACCCGGCAACGATTACAGTAAGCGGCCATGTAGACGCCATCAAAGGCAGTTCAGTAGCCCCCACCGCTGCTCAAACACTCCATGTGGCCGGACAGCGGGATTTAACCATTGAAAATAAAGCCGGGAAAAGCATCGGCACCGTGGAGTTTAGCGATGCAGGCCCCAATATCCGATTTGTTCAAGGAGCCAGCGGCAACTCTGATGTAAAAATCAATCTCAGCGATAAAAAAACCAACGTACTGGTTCTGAAAAGCGGAGCGACAAAACCGACTGAAATGTCAGGAATAAATGGGTATGGTTTCACGGATGCAACAACGTTGGCCTCTATTGGCCAGCTCAAAGACCTTAAGCGCCTGGAATTTGAGTTCGGTATTGACAAGATCGCAGCCATCCGGATGGATAGCCCGGTAACGCTCCCTGACAATAGTGCAACGTTAACTCAAATCGGCTTTTCACCATCAGAGCCAGAAAGTTTTTACCTGAAACTGGATGATAAAGCTACCTATAAAACCGTCGACTTCAGTCTGGAAAACCGCCCCAATACCACCTTTGAAGTCGCTGCTGGAGCGACCGTTGGCGCCGCTACCGTTACGGATGCAGCTAAAGGCCTTGTGCTTAACGCTAAAAGCAAGGACAGGCTGGTGCTCAATAGCGGTACCCTGCATGGTGACCATCGGTTTGAATCCATTGATATCACAGGGGATCAAACCAGTATTTCAATGCCTGGCACGTATTCCGGAGTCAGCACTCTCACCATTGCCTCAACCGGCCAGCTCTCAACTCTGAATGTGAACACAGGATCAGGCGGTCAAGGTACGTTAAAGGTGAACACCTCCGCAGAGAACCCCCTGGCGGTCAATACAGCAGTCGGAGGCACTCTTGACAACCTTAATGCAGGCAGCGGGGCCAACCTGGGCGATGTCATGCTTCAGGGCGGGGCCGTCAATATTGAAGCCACTGGCTGGAGTTTTGGCACCATTACCGGTGCAGGCACCCTGTCATCAAAGTCGGTCATTGATACCGTTAGAGTGGGAGCTTCCCCAGAGGCCACGGGGGCCAACAGCTTATCCTTTAAAACCACCACTCCGCTGGGAATTGATGTTACCGGTGAAGGTATTCATGTAAACACCTTGGAGGTTGAAGAAGGGGCAAAATTAACAGGCGACGTGGGTACGGTAAAAGCCGTCCATATCAAGGCCAAACAGTGGCAAATGCCGGGCTGGTTTGAGGGCACCGAACAGCTAACCCTTGACAACTCCGTTGATACCGTCAATCTGGCAACCATGCCCCCCTCTCCCGAGGGCAGCACTCCAGTCAACCAGGCAAACACCGCCCCGGAACAACAGACAGCCGCGGTTAATGTAAAAACCGTTTCCGGAGCCCCGCTGACCATTGCCAATGCTCAGCCGATCAAGCAGTTGAATATTGGCGATAAAGCAGGGCTGTCGTCTGTTGGGGTCGTTAACAACATTGGCATCCATAGCAAAGACTGGACAATAGTGAATACCATCACTAACCCACAAAGCATCGAAGTAGTCCAGGGAGGAGCCGCCAGGGTGGTTGCGGATGGTCAAAAACCCGATAAGCCTGAGGTTGGTGTCCTGCACCTTGGTTTTGACATGAACGCATACACTGGCATGGACAGCGTATTTACATTGACCAGCTCTGAGAACGGTACCGCATCAGCTGACTTTTCTGCTGATATCGACCGCCCCACTCTGAGATTTGTGCAAAACGGTGGCACCACACCGGAAGCCAAAGGCAGGGAAGATAAAAACGACGTGCTCGTTATTAAACAGGGTGCACCCGCAAAAGTCTCTGGATTTAAAAACACTGAAATTTGCGGAAGTGACTGGGGGACAATGGAAGTCATCGACCCAAACACCATTGTGGTTAGCAAGGGCGGTATGGTTAAAGAGCTGAGACAAACCGATGGCGAGTCTTCAGGCGCCTCTACCAGTGGTGATAAAGGTGGCGTGCTCTCCCTTCGGTTTACCCCAAGCCCGGCTGGCAAGACAGGCACCAAAGACTTTACGATTCGTAATGAGGGTGGGGAAATTGATGACTTCCACCTTGAAAGCCATCAGACACGCCAGGGAAAAAGGCTGGTGTTTGAACAAAATGACGGTACCACAAGAAACCTCCGTGGAGGCAGTGGCAGTGGTGATATCGTGATGCTCAGAAAGGGCTCTATCGGTAGCTTGTCGGATATTGAACATGTCGCCATTGATAGCCCGGAAGGCGGTGAGTGGACCATTGGGCAGATTACCATTGATAGAGAAGACAGACACACTCTCGATATTGGCAGTACTACAACCGTTGAGTCTCTTAACGTAAGTACTGTTACCACAGACCAGCCACCTGCAAGGACCATTGCCCTGGCCTTTGCCGAAGCTCCAGAGGCAACAACTTCCAGCACCTCGGGGGAAAAAGCCAGCGACTCCAGAGTAGTGACGGTCACATCCAGAGGTCATTTGAACAACATTGATCTCAGTGGAGACGAGGGTAACCCCAGACCTGCTATTCAGATTGAACAAACCGGGGGCCTTGTTGGCAGCACTGCGGACTCAACCTTAACAGGCGGGGGTGTCGATAGCCTCTCACTCACAGACTCAACCGTAAATGCCAACCTTGACGGCTTCCGTACCCTGTCTTTCAATGGTTCACGAAATCAATTTACCGGCACGACCATGGCCGTTGAAACCGTCAACGTTGAGGGTGGATTAACCGTACTTGGCCCCCTTCAAATAAATGGTCAGCTTAACCAGAAAGGAGTGCTTTGTATCGATGAGTGCGTTACAGAAGGAGGCAGTCAACAGCCCAGTACAACCCTGAAGAATCTGGTCATGAGCGCCCGTACCTTAAGCCCTGACAGTTCGGATGCAGATGTAGGCAATGACGCCCTTGTAACTGCTAACGCCATCACATTGGGACCTCAGGCCAGGCTTGAGTTTCCGCTGGGAGATGAGGATGACGTGCTTGACGAAGAAGAAGTGGTGTTGATGCAAACAGCTTCCAAAGAAGGGAAAGTTATTCCAATTGCGGTAGAAGGCAATCTCGATAATTTGGTGGTGGCTGAGGGTGAAAGTTATACCCACTATTACGCTGACTTTGCGGACCGCACCAAGAGAAACCAGATTGTCTTGAGAGGCGAAGATCAGGGCTCACGCATGGGGCGACTGGTTACCACTAAGAACACATCACTACGTAATGTACTAATGACGGCTGCGAATGCAGGCAAGCCTACCGGTAACAAGAAGAGCAAGGCCAAGTCTTCAGATACAGGCAGGACCCAGCCAAGCGCCCTCAACCAATACGTGGTCAAGAACGTCAATGCCGGGAATGCCAACGAAATGGCGGCAAAAATGGCTCCAACCTTGGCCGGTAATGGTGTTGATGCAGCTAAAAGCGGAATGAAAATGGCTGGAAAGTCCCTGGACGACCGGATGTCAGGCAAGCGGACTGGGATTGCAACTGGTGACATGTTCTCCTCCGGAGGGGTCTGGTTACAATACTCCTATAACGATGCCACCCAGGAAGGAAAAGACGGTATCTACGGGTATCAGGCCAAGACCAATGGTTTCACCATTGGTGGAGACACTGAGTTGAATGATAACCTCGACCTTGGTCTCGCCTATACCTATGCAAAAGGCGATATCACTGGAAAAGACGGCTCCAGCAATAAAATGGATACCGATGGGCACATCTTCAGCCTGTATTCTTCATTTTATAAGGATGCTTTCTTCCTGGACGGTCGCCTGAGTTATGCCATCGGTAAAAACGAGGGCAAACGCTATGTTGGCGGTACCGAGCATAAAGCCAAGTACGACAGCAATAGCTGGGGTGTCGGGCTGCTGGGTGGCTACAATATGCCTCTGGGTTATGAGTGGAGCTGGCAGCCTCAAGTTGCCTTCAACTATGCCAGTATCAGTACCGATGATTACTCAGAGGAAGCATCCAACCCCGGCCAGCAGTACTTGTCCTATGACCAGGTTAAAAATGGCAAGTATGACATTCTGGAACTGGGTGCCGGTGTGAAGTTCCTTGGTGATATCACTACCGACAAGTTGGTGATCAAACCTGAATTCAGTCTGATGGGGTATCATGACTTTAAGGATGACCCAGTCAATATGACGGCCCATTACGCCGCTGGTGGTAACAGCTTTGTTGTTCATGGTGCTGAACGTGATCAGAACCGGTTCCAGTTTGGCGCTGCTGCCAATATGGAAGTGAACGACAATACCACCATCACCCTCAGCTATACCTATGACTGGGCGGATAAGTTTAAGGTGCATGGCTTCATTGCCAGAGCCCGTTACGACTTCTGATGTCCAGGTAATTCACTCTTGCTGACTAAGCCCCCAATTGGGGGCTTTTTTTATGTACATGGATGTACTGTATGCTGGAAATGCATGGAGCAATTTCCAGTGTATGGCCATGGATGGCCTGTATGCTGGAAATGCACGACCACAGGATGTGGGAGTTAGGGCGACGCAGGATGCCACGGGAAGCATTTTCCACTGTGAGCCCATGGAAGGCCTATATGCCGGAAATGAAGAAACAACATTGCATACCAACCCCATACACTTTAGGCTTCAAAAGAATAAAAACAGCCTTGAGCTGATGAAAAGCCTTTAGCCCATAAAAGGTCCTGATCCAATCAATAATTGACGAACTACCATGCTGTCATTCCTTCCTCATTTTCTCACAGGCTGTCTGGCCGCTTTCCTCCTCACCCTGAACACGCTATTGCTTTGTCTGCCTCTTTTCCTGGCGGCTTTGCTTAAACTGATCATTCCACTGCCTGCTTTCCAGCGCCTGATGAGCCGCGCTGCCAATGGTATTGCTGAGCAATGGATCTCCAACAACTCCGCATGGATGAAGCTGCTGCACCATCAAGAATTCGATGTTCGTGGGCTTGAAGGAGTGAAGCAAAATGGTTACTACCTGGTCACTGCCAACCACCAAAGCTGGGCTGATATACTGATCATGCAGCACCTGCTGAATCGACGCATTCCCCTGATGAAGTTCTTCCTCAAGCAGGAACTGATCTGGATCCCCGTCATTGGACTGTGCTGGTGGGCTCTGGATTTCCCGTTTATGAAGCGCTACTCCCGTGAGTATATTAAGAAACACCCAGAGAAGCTTGGTAAGGACCTGGAAACAACCCGTAAGGCCTGTGAAAAATTCCGCACCGTACCGGTTTCCATTGTCAACTATCTTGAAGGGACCCGCTTTACTTCTACTAAACATCAAAAGCAGCAATCACCTTTTACCCACCTGCTCAAGCCAAGAGCAGGAGGTATCAGTTATGTGGTGGGAGCCATGGGTGATCTGGTGAAAACCCTGTTGAATGTCACCATTGCCTATCACCATCAACGAATCGGTTTCTGGGACTTTCTCTGTGGCAGAGTTCAAAAAGTCAGCATCCATTTTGAGGCTCTGGAAATACCGGAATCGTTCCTGGGTTGTGACTACCAGTCGGATGATGCATTCCGCGCCGAGTTTCAGCAGTGGGTTAACAAGCTTTGGCAGAAAAAAGATAACCACCTGACTGAGCTAAAAAAAGAGGATGATAGCCAGCCTTCTTTTAAAAACTCTGGCGCAATCCCTCCTATTCCATAGTAAACTACTCAGGTTTTTTTTAGCACGTCTGAGAGCACAGGGATGAAGAGCCTGGACTCATTGAAATTTGAAAATACCTTTTCCCGGCTATCAGGGTGCTTTTATACCCGGGTTGACCCCACCCCCCTGGAAGATCCGGATTTCGTCGCTTTCAGTGCAGCAGCGGGTAAACTGCTGAACCTTGATGACACACCGGAAAACAGAAAGCAGTTAAAACACTATTGTTCCGGCAATAAACCCTGGCCCGGCACTGAGCCTCTGGCCATGGTGTATTCCGGACATCAGTTTGGTGCCTATAATCCTCAGCTTGGAGACGGCAGAGGACTGTTACTGGGTGAAGTCATTAATAGTCACCATGAAAAGTGGGACCTTCATCTGAAAGGAGCCGGGCAGACCCCCTACTCCCGCTTTGGTGATGGCAGAGCAGTCCTGCGCTCCTGCATTCGGGAGTTTCTGGGCTCGGAAGCCCTGCATCATCTGGGAATTCCCACAACCCGGGCACTGTGTGTCGTCACCAGCAAAACACCCGTCTACCGGGAAACCCGGGAGTCAGGTTCAACGCTGCTCAGGCTGGCAAAAAGCCACATCCGGTTTGGGCACTTTGAATATTTTTACTACACCAAGCGTTATGAAGCCCTGAAAGAGCTGGCAGATTACACCATTGAGCAGAGCTTTCCTGAATTGAAGACCGCCGCGGTTAAAACCTCAAATTCAGCCAACGCTGAAGCTCAAGCCGAAGAGAGCTACGCGCTGTTTTATGCCGAAGTCATTCGTCGCACTGCTTCGATGATTGCACGCTGGCAGGCTGCCGGTTTTGCCCATGGTGTTATGAATACCGATAACATGAGCATTATCGGAGATACCTTTGATTATGGCCCCTATGGGTTTATGGACCGCTTTGACTGGCACTATATCTGTAATCATTCGGATCATCAGGGGCGTTACGCATTCAGTCAACAACCTGAAGTGGGTTATTGGAACTGCGGCCGACTGGGCCAGGCGCTCATTCCCCTGTTTGACAGCACCGAGCCAATCCAGACGACGCTGGATAGTTATCCAGCCCTTTATACAAAAAACTATACCCGGCTGATGCTGGACAAACTGGGGCTGGTTTCAGAAGAAGATGAAGATCCCGACCTGATCCGTGACCTCCTTCAGCTATTGCACGACAGTGGCTGTGATTACACACTTTTTTTCCGAACACTGAGCAACTTTATTCCCGGCCAACCTCACTCAATGACTCACCAGCCGTTGAATCAACTGGTTGACCATCATACCCTGGCACCCTGGCTTGCCCGCTACTCGAGCCGACTTCAACGCAATCTGCTGGATAGTGAAACTCGCTGCCAGAAAATGAAACGGGTGAACCCAAAGTTCGTATTGAGAAACTATCTGGCCCAGCAGGCAATCGAACAGGCAGAGCAGGGGAATTACCAGGAGATAGAAACGTTGATGACACTGCTGAGTGCCCCCTATGATGAGCACCCTGGCTATGGAAGCTACGCTGAAGAGCCCCCGGAATGGGGAAGAACACTGGAAATCAGCTGTTCTTCATGATAAGAACCTCTGCTTCCCCTTTTTTTAAATGAGAGATCACCATGGCCAGAATGGTTCAGTGCGTAAAATTGAAAAAAGAAGCGGAAGGCCTGACCGTACCACCACTGCCAGGCCCTAAAGGCCAATGGGTCTATGAGCACGTATCACAGGAGGCCTGGACTCAGTGGCAGACACACCAGACTCGCCTGATCAATGAGAAACGGCTGAACCTGCTGGAGCCCGAAGCTCGAAAATACCTCACAGAACAAATGGACAAATATTTTGCTGATGAAGAGGTGGATTCCGCGGAAGGCTATGTCCCTGAGGAAAATTAATCCACTCCCGGCAAGGCCAGAAGTGATCAGCAAGTACTTACATCCTGTCACTCCTGGCGCCCTTTCAGCCAAGTAGAATCCTATACAGCTTTTCCAGACCTCCAGTTCTATAATGCCGGTTTTCTACCAGCCTGTGGCAACCCCATGAACATTAAAGAATTTTCCATTTCCAACAACCAGAAAAAACGAGTACTGGCGTCTATCTCTGACCCACAGGTGGTGTTCCTGGACGAAAATGGTGATGTGGTGGTCAATGTTGAAGCCTACATCACACTGAAAGATCGTACTAATACCGCTCCCATTGAAGAGTTGCTTGGACTGGACGCGCTGGAAACCCTGGGTGACTATGTCATCTTTCAATAGGCTAAAAGCCGGTATGGAGCGATTTTATCGGCAAATTATCAGCAAAAAGCCATTCCTGACTTGACTCGCCAGGGGGAAATCCGTTTAATACGCCTCGCACACAGTTTTGCTGTCATGCCTGGGTAGCTCAGTTGGTAGAGCAGCGGATTGAAAATCCGCGTGTCGGTGGTTCGATTCCGCCCCTAGGCACCATTTTTGACTGGGAAAGTAAACTGATATTGGCGGATCGAACCGATGAGTGGTTCGATTGTGAATACCGTCCATGGTATTCACCCTGCGGGCCAGCTGAAGCTGTCCAAAAATGTTCCTGACATTTTTGTCCGCCCCTAGGCACCATTATTCCTATTTTTAGCAGCTTGATGTGCATATAAAAGAAGCCTGGGTAGCTCAGTTGGTAGAGCAGCGGATTGAAAATCCGCGTGTCGGTGGTTCGATTCCGCCCCTAGGCACCATTCATACAAAGCCTCGGACCTATCCGGGGCTTTTTGGTTTCTGCAGCTGAAAAAATCCTCCCCAAACCACCCGGTGGTTCGATTGTGAATACCCTCCATGGTATTCACCCTGCGGGCCAGCTGAAGCTGTCCAAAAATGTTCCTGACATTTTTGTCCGCCCCCAGGCACCATTCATACAAAGCCTCGGACCTATCCGGGGCTTTTTGGTTTCTGCAGCTGAAAAAACACCACTCAAACCACCCGGTGGTTCGATTGTGAATACCCTCCATGGTATTCACCCTGCGGGCCAGCTGAAGCTGTCCAAAAATGTTCCTGACATTTTTGTCCGCCCCTAGGCACCACTCATACAAAGCCTCGGACCTATCCGGGGCTTTTTGGTTTCTGCAGCTGAAAAAATCCTCCCCCAAACCACCCGGTAAGACTCCATATCCCACTCATTCTACTAATTAATCATTAGGCCCCCCAACTATGTCAGGGAGACTCCTATAGATTATACCGAGGCCTCGGTGGCTGACCTCGATGTCTCCGCCATGAGCCATTTACCGTTTTCCCTCACCCCAGCCCTCTCCCAGAGGGAGAGTGGGAAACCCTGCCTGACCATAATGACATTGATGGCCCCCAACCTTCTCCCAAGGGGATAAGGGGTTTGGTGGTGCAAACGTTCAAAGCCCTCTCCCTCTGGGCTGTCTCTTAGTCACATCTCCACACCTCTTGTCATTCGGTAGGTGTGTAGGCGGTCTTGTAGTTTTGCCCAGCCTTTCCATACGACCAGCCATCCAGGTATGCCTGTACGTTTTGAATCACACCAGCCACCCACTTTTGCAATGGTGTGGAGAAACCAAGTCAATGTAGGTACTT